>JAQWHT010000028.1 GCA_029249225.1 Flavobacteriaceae bacterium | reverse complement strand
TTCTACAATCTCATCTTGAATATTTTGTATTGTTTTCACACTTAAAATTATAAAATTATTGCAACATGGCTACTGCTCTTCTGATTCCCGCTTCCAAACGATCGATTTCTTCAAAGGTGTTGTAAAAAGAAAAAGATGCCCTTATCGTTCCTGGGATTTCATAAAAGTCCATGATGGGTTGAGCACAATGATGTCCCGTTCGAACAGCTATACCCATTTGATCTAAAATACTTCCAATATCGTAAGGGTGAATTCCTTCCACATTAAAGGAAATAACCGCTGTTTTATTAGGTGATTCACCATAAATTTTTAATCCTGGAATATTTTTAAGTCCATTGGTAGCATAATCTAATAGCTGTGCTTCGTAGGCCGCAATATTCTCAAAACCAACTCTATTCATATATTCTAATGCTGCACCAAAAGCAATTCCTCCTGCTATATTCGGAGTTCCTGCTTCAAACTTGTGAGGAAGATCAGCATAAGTTGTCTTTTCGAAGGTAACCGTGGCTATCATTTCTCCTCCACCCTGATAAGGAGGGAGTTTATTGAGTAAAGCCTCTTTTCCATAAAGCATTCCAACTCCAGTTGGTCCACAAAGTTTATGTGCCGAGGTAACATAGTAGTCTGCATTCAAAACCTGAAGGTCAGGTTTGATATGAGGACATGCTTGGGCACCATCAATTAAAACTTCAGCCCCTGAAGCATGTGCTTTTGCAATAATTTCTTCTATTGGATTCACCGTCCCTAGAGCATTAGAAACATGATTGACAAATACCAAACGAGTTTTATCATTTAAAAGTGAATCAAATACCTCCATGTCTAAAGTCCCCATAGCAGTCATTGGAATGACCTTTAACTGAGCTCCTGTTCTATCGCAAAGCATTTGCCAAGGAACAATATTTGAGTGATGCTCTAGCGCTGAGATGATCAGCTCATCTCCAGGATTAAGTAAACTTGTGTAACCCGATGCGATAAGATTGATCCCCTCTGTAGTTCCAGCAGTAAGAATTATTTCATGAGCATATAATGCATTGAAATGTTGTTGAATAGTTTTACGTGCTGCTTCATATGCCTCAGTGGCTTCTTGACTTAATTTGTGAACACCTCTATGGATATTGGAATTTAAGCGAGTGTAATAATCGATAATTACATCGATAACTTGGGTTGGTGTTTGAGAAGTTGCGGCGTTATCAAAATACACCAAAGATTGACCATTCACTTGGCGTGAAAGGATAGGAAAATCAGATCGGATTTTATTAACATCAAACATCTATAGATCAAATCCAAGGTTAACTCCAAGTTTTTTTGCAATTTGGCCGTTAATACGCTTTTTTAAAGAAGGGAGTTGAACACTCTCTAAAACATTATTTGCAAAAGCATATGTTAATAGTGCTTTGGCTTCCTTTTTGGGAATCCCTCTCGATCTAAGATAAAATAGCGCTTCTTCATCAAGTTGACCAATGGTACATCCGTGAGAACATTTCACATCATCCGCAAAAATTTCTAATTGAGGTTTGGTATTTACAGTAGCCTTGTCGTCTAAGAGAATGTTATTGTTTTGCTGAAATGCATTAGTTTTTTGAGCAATTTTATCTACCAATATTTGTCCATTGAATACCCCCTCAGAGCGTTCACCAAATATTCCTTTGTAATCCTGGTGGCTTTCACAGTTAGGTTGAGAATGGTGAACTAAAGTTGCATGATCTACATGTTGCTTTTTATGGAGAATTGTCACGCCTTTCAGTGTAGACATTACGTTCTCTCCTTTATGAAAATAGCGTAAATTATTACGGATTAATTTCCCTCCTAAAGAAAAGGTATGAACACTTGCATGACTGTTTTTTTCTTGGACAATAAAAGTACCGTCAATCAAAGAAGCAGATGGAAGATCATTTTGGAGTTTGTAGTAATCCAAAAATGCATTCTGGTGTACGTAGATTTCAGTCACGCAGTTTGTTACAACAGGATGCTCTTTTAGGCTTTGGTGACGTTCAATGATCTGAGCTTGAGAGTTTTCATCCACTACGATTAAATTTCTGGGCTGAAGCCATAATGCATTTTCATTTCCAGAAGAAAAATGAATGATCTCAATGGGCTTTTCTGCTACCACACTTTTCGGAATGTAGATGTAGGCACCTTCCTTAGCGTAGGAAGTATTCAAGGCCGTCATACTATCGTCCTCGGGTGCAATTTTATTAAAGTAAGTGTCAATTAGTTTACGGTATTTAGGCTTTGACAAGGCCGCAGACATTAAGCATACATCTAAGCCGTCGTGTGTAGTATTAGACAAAAATGGACTATACACACCATCGATAAAAATGACTTTATAAGTGTCTGTATCGTAAAGAAAATATTTTTTTACATCATTTACTTCTATACTACTGTCCGACTTTGGAAACAAAGCATAATCTTTTTGAATTAGAGCCTCCAGAGAAGTATATTTCCATGCCTCTTCTTTTTTAGATGGAAACCCTTTGTCCTCAAAAACTTTAAGCGCAGAAGCTCTAGTCTTATGAACACTGTCATTGAGATCCAAATCCTCTTCAAAAGCAAGGTGAGAAGAAAGTAGTTTTTCTTTAAATTCCATGAGATGCTAATTCTTTGATCCAATCATAACCTTTAGCCTCTAATTCATGAGCCAATTCTTTAGTGCCTGATTTCACAATTTTACCATCAAAGAGTACATGGACAAAATCAGGAACAATATAATCTAAAAGTCGCTGATAATGGGTAATGACAATGGTTGCATTATTCTTACTTTTAAGCTTATTCACCCCATTAGCAACGATTTTAAGGGCGTCAATGTCCAGTCCTGAATCCGTTTCGTCAAGGATTGATAAGGATGGTTCTAGCATCGCCATTTGAAATATCTCATTTCGTTTTTTTTCACCCCCAGAAAACCCCTCATTGAGAGAGCGTGATAAAAACTTTGAATCAATATCTAAAAGTTTAGCTTTCTCTCTGATTTTTTTTAGAAGTTCGCTTGCTGGCATATCTTCAAGGCCCTGAGCCTTTCTATTGGCATTAATGGCTGTTTTAATAAAATTGGTTACAGATACACCTGGAATTTCAACAGGATATTGAAAAGAAAGAAAAATTCCTTCATGAGCACGCTCTTCAGCATCTAATTCTGCTAAATTTTTACCCTTAAGAAGCATTTCCCCTTTGGTCACTTCATAATCCTCATTACCAGCAATTAACGAGGATAAAGTACTTTTACCCGAACCATTAGGTCCCATGATAGCATGGATTTCTCCTGCCTTAACGTCTAGGTCAATTCCCTTAAGTATAGCTTTGCCATCAACTTCGGCATGTAAATTTTCAATTGTTAACATATGTGTATTTTTATCCAACTGATCCCTCAAGAGAGATTTCTAATAATTTTTGTGCTTCAACAGCAAATTCCATTGGAAGCTTATTCAGTACTTCTTTGCTAAATCCATTTACAATTAGAGCGATTGCTTTTTCAGTATCAATTCCTCTTTGATTGCAGTAAAAAATTTGATCTTCACCAATTTTACTCGTGGTTGCCTCATGCTCTATTTGGGCAGAATTATTTTTTGCTTCAATGTATGGGAAAGTGTGTGCTCCACATTCATTCCCCATTAGTAAAGAGTCGCATTGAGAAAAATTCCTTGCGTTTTTTGCTCTAGCACCTACCTGGACTAGTCCTCGGTAGCTGTTTTGAGATTTCCCTGCAGAAATTCCCTTTGAAATAATCGTACTTCTAGTATTTTTACCTAGATGAATCATTTTCGTTCCAGTATCCGCCTGTTGATAATTGTTCGTAACAGCGATAGAATAAAATTCTCCCACAGAATTATTTCCTTTTAAAATACACGATGGATATTTCCAAGTAACAGCAGAGCCTGTTTCAACTTGAGTCCATGAAATTTTAGACCGTTCGTGGCATATGCCCCGCTTAGTAACAAAATTAAAGACACCGCCTTTCCCTTCTTTGTCTCCAGGAAACCAATTTTGCACAGTAGAATATTTTATTTCGGCATCATCTAAAGCTATTAATTCAACTACGGCAGCATGGAGTTGATTCTCGTCTCTTGAGGGTGCAGTACAGCCCTCTAAGTAACTTACGTAACTCCCTTGATCTGCGATAACAAGAGTTCGTTCAAACTGTCCCGTTCCTGCTTGGTTAATCCTAAAATAAGTCGATAATTCCATCGGACATCGAACTCCTTTTGGAATATAACAAAATGATCCATCTGTAAAGACTGCACTATTTAATCCTGCGTAATAATTGTCTTTCGGAGGGATGACGCTACCAATATATTTTTTAACCAGCTCCGGATGCTCTTTAATAGCCTCAGAAATTGAACAAAAAATAATTCCTTTTTCAGCAAGTGTTTTTTTGAACGTAGTTGCAACAGATACGGAATCCATCACAATATCAACTGCAACACCTGATAATTTTTTTTGCTCTTCGATAGAAATTCCAAGCTTTTCAAATGTCTTGAGTAATTCAGGATCTACTTGATCAAGACTGTCGTATTTGGGTTTTGATTTAGGAGCAGAGTAGTACGATATCGCTTGTAAATCGGGTTTTTTGTAGTTGACATTGGCCCATTCTGGCTCTGTCATTTCGGACCAAGATTCGAATGCTTTCAAACGCCAATCAGTCATCCATTCAGGCTCACCTTTTTTCTTTGAAATAGCCTTAACAATATCTTTATTCAATCCGCTAGGAAAGGTGTCTGAATCAATATCAGTATAGAAACCATATTCATATTCCTTGGTTTCTAACTCTTTTTTTAATTCTTCCTCAGTATACGCCATGATTTATTTTTATAATGAAAAACTTTCACCACAACCACAGGTTCGTTGTGCGTTGGGGTTGTTAAAAACAAAACCCTTACCATTTAAACCGCCTGAATATTCTAGAGTAGTTCCAATCAAGTAGAGCAAACTTTTTTTATCAACCAAGATTTTAACCTGATTGTCTTCAAATAACTTGTCATCACTTTGTAGTTGATGATCAAATTTTAAATCATAGGACAATCCAGAGCAACCTCCACTCTTGACGCCTACACGAACATAGTCTTTCAGGGGGTTGAATCCCTCTTCTATCATGAGTGTAGAAACTTTTTCTTTTGCTGTTTGAGCTACTTTTATCATTGTATAAATAATTAATTTAAACAATACGCAAATATAGCCTATTTATTGGTATTAAATTATAAGGACTATTGATTTAAGCTATTGATTAATTGGTTATTCTAATTCCAAATTGCCACAAAAAGGTCTTTTCCTCCCTTAGTTTCAGAAAATTGACCTGAGGCACTGTCTGTACTACCAACTACAATAACCTCTCCTGAAGGATTAATTGTTAGTGCCTCCCCTTGATCTAGCCCCTCTCCACCAAGGCCGTGAGTACTCAAGATTGATCCATTGGAAAGCGCATAATAGAGAGTCACATCATTATCCATGATATTGTTCTCACTTTGAACAGAGCTACTGCTATGACCTACTGCAAGAAGTGTCCCATCTTGTCTTTGAATAATGTCATTTAAGGTATCGAATCCACTACCACCCATATTTTTTGATCGAATCAATTCACCTACAGAGGAAAGCCAAATCAGTATTCCATCTGAACCTCCTAGAGGATTGGTGACGTCTTTATCTTGACTAAACGTTTGCCCTGCGATGAGAAAATCTCCGTTGTATGTTTCAATGATCGCATTCCCTATATCATATTGACTTCCACCTAAAGATCGTTCCCAAAGCAACTTCCCATTTGAATCAATTTTTACTACCCAAATATCATATCCTCCTTTCGGATTTGAAACATCAACATCTTGACTTTCTGAGCTGCCTACAACAACAAAATTTCCATCTTGGGTTTCAATAGCGTCATAAGAACGATCATTGCTTGTCCCTCCAAAATACCTTCGCCATTGAAGGTTGCCTTCACTGTCTAATTTGTGACACCAAAACTCCCCTACTCCATGCTTTTTTGAAACAGGACTTCTCTTCCCTTCTTGTCCCTGGCCATTAGAAGCAGTAACATCTAAAAATCCATTAAAAAATAGACCTCCATCTGAAGTGGCAATAATATTGTAGGCATGATCATGGCCTAAAAACCCAAAACTTTTTTGCCAAAGCAGGGTCCCATTAGAGTCTGTTCTGAGTACCCAATTATCGTGTTGTCCCTCATTTACGGTTGCGCTACCATCGCTACTTTTACTGTAGCCCACAACAGCAAAGCCTCCATCAGAAAGTTGTATCACATCATGTCCTCTATCGTCTGCGGACCCACCGAATAATTGCGTCCACTCTAAGTCAAAAGAGAGATTAAATTTCATTAAAAAAATATCACTCCCAACAATAGTTTTATTTGAAAAATTCCCATCATTACTTTGGGTATTTCCAACTACTACAAATCCCCCATCTTCTGTTACACTGACTCCATGAGCTATATCCTCATCACTTCCTCCAAAGGTTTTGACCACCTCCCAATTCCCATTAATTGGAGGCAAAAAAGCCCAGTCTGTATCACCGTTGGGAGAACACCCAAGGAAGCTGAGTACAAATAAAATTATTAGAATAAATCGCATTAATTTTCAGAGGCTTTAACCAAAATCAACCCTGATTCAATATCATTTATTGCAATCACACCACTTTCGAAATAAGGATATACATTCCATGCTCCTGCAAATTTGGTGCTATTATCAGAGGGATAAGAGTCAAAAAAACCGATCTCCTCAACTTGTTTTTCTTCAATTTGACTAAGGTCCAATACTCTAAGCCCAGCAGTATAGCTCGCAATAAAAAATTGATCCCCTTTAGAATACCCATTATGATCTATGGCATTCACCTCAGCATAATAGTTCAAGTGAAACTTCGGACTTGAAAGGTCTGTTAAATCAAATATTCTGGTTAAGGTTGGAGAGCCATAATTTATTTCATCTAATTCGTCACCTAAAAGAAAGTATCGATGATCCTGGGAAAGATACCCTTGATGAGTATAACCTCCATTTTCATAAGATATCGTTTGTATCCATTCCGGATTCTCTTTGTCGGTTACATCAACAATTACAACTTTGTTATTAGCGCCTCCATCGCTATTGCTCCCAAAAAGAAGCTCTCTACCTTGATAATTTTGATCTGGCCCTTGATACAGAACAATTTGTGCATCGTGGGTGTAAGAAGCTATTTCAAAACCCCCTACGATTAATGGATTTTTAGGATCATTAATGTCAATGAAAACTGGGCCTCCTTGATACAGATTTGTTCCAACTACATAAGCAAAACCTGTTTCTTCATTAATGGCAATATTATGTGCATTATCGAAGTCTTTAAGTGTGGTGTCGGCAGTAAAATTTTGAGGTTCAGTAAGTCCCCTGAGACGGGTTAAATCAAAAATCTGAAGTCCATGGTTCGCTGCTTCACTTACCACAAAAGCGTGATTTTTATAAACTTTTATATCTCTCCATGAACTTGGACTTGTTGCAGTAGGTAACTTTCCTAAATAAATTGGTTTTTCAGGATCCTCAATAGACACAAATCCTGTACCGTCATTTAAACCATTCAATACATACTCTATTCCGGTTTCGGGATCAGTCCATCCCCAATTGTCATTCCCAGATTGACTATTAAACTGTTCTAAAGAAATCCTGGAAAGAAAGTCAAAGCCATTACAAGGATATATTCCTGCCATTCCATTTTCACAAAGTGTTGATTCATTGTCTGCAGAGGAACTAACCGGTGGAGTCGTAACAGAAGGAGTAGAAGTTGTTATTGGTGATGAAGTAGATATTAGTGACTCATCATCCTTGGTACATGATGTTATTAGTCCTAAAAAAATAATAATTGTAAACAGACCTTGCTTGTTCATTACTGAATTTTTTTTTGAAAAGTTATAACTCTAGCCCTTCCACCCCGCAAAAGAACCATGCTATTAATTAGGTGATTATTGAGATTGGTGAACGAAAAGCGACAAGATCAGTCCTGGCATGCATATGCTCAAGAACAGCTTCTTTGGTGCAACTTAAAAACATAAAAATCATCAACATTTTTGAGGGTATGAAGCGCATTTGATTTTTTTTTAAAAGTACTAAAAAAACATAAGGCCTATTTAGCTTTAACATTTTATATGGGTTCCTTACTTTTGAGCTATGTTTGAAGATAAAAATACCTCAAAAACTCCTTTAGTAAATCTAGGGGAATTTAAATTAATAGATCATTTAACTCAGTCCGTAAAACCCCAAAATAAATCAACCGTTTTGGGAATTGGAGATGATGCTGCGATCATTGATCATTCAAATAATAAAACACTCATCAGTACTGACTTACTCCTAGAAGGAATTCATTTTGATTTGAGTTATATGCCTTTAAAGCATTTAGGATATAAAGCAGTGATGGTAAATCTCTCAGATCTCTATGCCATGAATGCGAAACCGACTCAAATAACGGTTTCCATCGCTGTTTCAAACCGATTTACAGTAGAGGCATTAGAGGAACTATATACTGGTATTAATTTAGCCTGTAAAAATTATAAAGTTGATTTAGTCGGTGGAGACACAACAAGTAGCACTTCCGGTTTAATGCTTTCATTAACTGCGATAGGGAACGCTACTCAAGATCGAATAGTTAAACGATCTGGGGCTCAAGAACACGATTTGTTAGTAGTCAGTGGTGATTTAGGCGCAGCCTACACAGGCCTACAAGTCTTAGAGAGAGAAAAAGCTGTTTTTAAAGTTAATCCCAATTCGCAGCCTGATTTAACTTCTTACAGCTACAGCATTGAACGACAACTTAAACCAGAAGCTCGAAAAGACATTATCGAATTGTTAGAGGAATTGGATATCATTCCTTCCTCTATGATTGATATCAGTGATGGTCTTTCTTCAGAAATTCTTCATCTTTCAAAATCTTCTGAGGTTGGTTTTCATGTTTTTGAGGAAAAACTTCCACTAGACCCTGAAGTAAATCTTATTTGTGAGGAATTCAAATTTAACACAACTACGGCAGCCTTAAACGGAGGAGAGGATTATGAATTACTTTTTACCATAGCACAAAAAGACTTTGATAAGATTAAAAATCACCCCTTACTTAGTGTCATAGGTCATGTAACAGAAAAAAATATGGGATGTCAACTTATAACAGGTCTTGGGCATCAAATCGAGTTAACTGCCCAAGGTTGGCAGTCGTTTGAGGGTGAAAAGAATTAGCCCAATGCTACATCCAAAGTCATCATAACAATAAACCCGCCTATAAAACCAAGGGTCGCAACATCAGTATATTTATCCTGTTGAGTTTCTGGAATGACCTCTTCAACTACAACAAAAATCATAGCTCCCGCGGCAAATGCAAGGGCATAAGGCAGTAGTGGAGTAAAAAAAGAAACTGCAACAGCGCCAATTACAGCAGCAATAGGCTCTACTATGGCTGAAAGCTGTCCGTACCAAAAACTTTTAAATCGACTGACTCCTTGACGTCTCATGGGCATTGATACAGCAATTCCTTCAGGGAAATTTTGAATTCCTATTCCGATAGCTAAGGCCACGGCACCTGTAATTGATGCTTCTGGAATCCCTGCTGCCACTCCACCAAACAAAACCCCAACAGCTAATCCCTCTGGAATATTGTGAAGTGTAATAGCTAACACCAATAATGTTGTTCGGTGCCAGGGTGTTTTAATCCCCTCTGATTCTTTAAAATTTATATGAATATGAGGTAGTACCTTATCCAACCCAAATATAAACATCGCTCCTAGAGCAAATCCTACTGCAGCAGGAAGCACTTTCACAAAACCTTCCCCAGGACTCATTGCTATTCCGGGTGCGAGCAAGCTCCAAAAACTCGCGGCAACCATAACGCCCCCAGTAAAACCAAGTAACCCGTCAAGTAGAGCACGATTCATTCCTTTGACAAAAAATACAAGAGACGCACCCAAAGCCGTAAGTCCCCACGTAAAGAGAGTAGCGTAGAAGGCTCCAGCAACAGGGCTTATAGATTCAAAAAAATCTATTATTGTATTCATATCATTATAAAACGGATCAAAAATAAAGACTTCAAAGGAATAATAGTCTTATTCTACTCGATTTAATTACTTTTACTTTGTTGTGACTGTGATCAAAGAAAAATTAGACTATATCATTTGCGGTGGTGGTGCTTCAGGCTTGTTGCTTCTAAAAGCATTGAAGGAAGACTCTTACTTTTCTGAGAAAAAAATCCTTTTAATTGAAAAAAACCTTAAGAATAGTAATGATCGCACCTGGTCATTCTGGGAAAAATCTGGAGGAGATTTTGATGAATTACTTGCTGCTAAATGGGATCAAGCTACTTTTATAGGACCTGAAAATAAACAAGCTTTTTGTTTGGAACCCTACCAATACAAAATGCTTCGTTCTTCCACATTTTATAAAAAGTACTTTCCTCAACCAACAGGGCACAATTACCCAAAAACACTTCAAGCTCAAATAACTGAAATAAAATCTGAAAACGGTGAATGTAAAGTATCCACAGACAAAGGGACATTTACTGCTGACATGGTTTTCAATAGTTTATTTGATCCTAAAGTTCTTGTTTCACAATCTAAGTATCCCGTTTTAAAACAACATTTCATTGGCTGGTTTATCAAGGCTCCTAAGGGAAGTTTTGACCCTAGTAAAATCCTCTTCATGGATTTTAATATTCCCCAATATGAACAAACCCGTTTTTTGTATATCCTTCCTCAGGATGATCAGCATGCATTGGTTGAATACACTCTTTTCTCAAAAGAACTTTTAGAAAAGAAAGAGTACGAAGATGGAATTAAGAATTATCTAAGTAAAATTGGGATAAAAGAATATGCTATCAAAGAGAAAGAGCAAGGAAACATCCCCATGAGTTGCTTCCCTTTTAATCAATCCAATACAGCCAATCTACTCCATATTGGTACTGCAGGAGGCTGGACAAAAGCAAGTACTGGATTCACATTTATGAATACTGTAAGGCAAGTTGAACGATTACTCTGCTTTTTAAAAACAGAACAGCCATTAACAGCATTTCATCAAAAAAACAGATTTTGGTTTTACGATTTACTTTTATTAGATGTTTTGGATAAACACAATGAAAATGGAAGTGAACTATTTATACGAATGTTCGCAAAAAATCCTCCGCTTCGAATATTTCGTTTTTTGGATGAAAAAACCTCTTTTGGTGAAGAGCTGCTTATTCTTTCCTCATTTTCACTCAAACAAATTGGCTGGTTTTTGTCCGCTTTTTTTAAAAGAGCTTTTTAAAACTTTCTTTGCAGCAACTGATTCGCAAAATCAACTAATATTTGTTTCCTTTTAGATTTGAGCTCTAAAGAATCTAAAACCCTAAATGCCTCTTCAGTGTACTCTTTCATCAAATTTTGACTTGCAGCTGCAGCTCCTGAAGTAGTAAAAAGTTTTTTCACTCCTAAAATTTTATCGCTGTCAGTAAATTGTTTGTTTGATTCAAACCATTGTTGAAGTTCAATTTTTTGAGTGGAAGTACCTAATGCAAGCGTCTTATGGTACAAAATAGTTTTTTTATTTTCAATGATGTCACCACCTAATTGTTTCCCAAAAGTTTTTGGATCTCCAAATGCATCTAAATAATCATCCTGAACTTGGAAAGCCATACCCAACTTTACCCCAAAATCGTATAATTTTTGAGCTTCATTTTCATTTCCTTCGGATATATAAATACCCATTTTTAATGCACAGCCTACCAAAACCGCCGTCTTAAGCCGAATCATTTCCAAATAGGCTTCTATCGTTGTTTCGCTTTGAGTTTCAAAATCTACATCATACTGTTGTCCTTCGCAAACTTCAATGGCTGTTTTACTCAAAAGACGAGTCAATTTCCCAAATAAGGTATCTGGATACGCTTCCAAAGATTTATACGCTTGAACCAACATAGCATCTCCAGATAATATCCCAGTGTTGACATTCCATTTTTCGTGGACAGTTTGTTTTCCTCTCCTCAAAGGGGCATCATCCATAATGTCGTCATGCATCAGAGTAAAATTATGAAATAACTCAACTGAAAGAGCAGCAGACAAACTCTCCTCAACATCTCCACTAAAAACATCAGTCGCCATTAGCGTAAGCATTGGACGCATGCGCTTTCCCCCTAATTGGAGTAAATACGCTATTGGCTCGTACAAACCTGAGGGTGTTTTCTTATAATTTATGGATTGAAGATGACTGTGAAATAGTTCATTGTAATTCGGCATTGAAAATATTTTTTGTAAAAATAAGATTTAATCCTTTTGTATAGATGTAAGAAACTAAGGAAACTTTTGTTGTTTATTTAGTTTCCTTTTGTTAAATTTGCAAAAAAAAAGAAATGAAAGAAGAAATTGTAAAACAAGCCATTGGCCTTTTTTTACAATACGGATTCAAAAGTGTGACCATGGATGAAATTGCTCAGCATATGAGTATTTCCAAGAAAACCATCTATGCACATTTTTCAAACAAAGAAAGCTTAGTGGAAGAGGCCACACTTTCTCGTTTCAGTTATGTTATGGACTGTATCAAAACCATTTCAAAACAAGCTAAGGATCCGATCATTGAGCTATACCAGCTAAAAAAAGAAGCGCTTAAACACATTTCCAGTGGGCAAAATTCCCCTCAATACCAACTTCAAAAATATTATCCAAACCTTTATTTAAAAGTAAAACAAAAAGAATTTGAAATTCTAAGTGGGTCTTTCTCCAATAGCTTAAAGAAAGGTATAGAAACTGGATTATTTAGAAAAAATATCAATATAGAATTTGTAACCCGAATTTATTTTAATGGAATGAAAGGGGTAACTGATATTAATTTGTTCCCTTTAGACCACTATGAAATTGACCAACTGCTGATTGATTTTTCAGAATATCATTTACGTGCTATTTGTACATCGCTGGGTATAGAAAAATTAGAAACCTATAAAAAAGAACTCAACCTATGAAAATGAACCTCCATTTATTACTGCTTTTTATGCTATGCTTTACAGGGCTGCTAGCACAAGAACTTCCTCAAAGTGTGACGCTTGAACAAGCTGTTGCTTTTGGACAGGAAAATAACAGGCAAATCCTCAATGCAAGTAGAGATGTTCAGCGTGCTTATAAAGAACGTTGGAGCACCATAGCAATAGGATTACCTCAAATTAGCGCAACTGCTAATTACCAAAATTTTTTAGAGCTTCCAACTTCATTAATTCCTGCTCAATTTTTTGGTGGAAAGGAAGGAGAATTTGCTGAAGTACAATTTGGTACCCCACAAACTATGGATGGTGGTGTCACACTTCAACAACTACTCTTTGATGGATCTTATATAGTGGGATTGGAAGCCTCAACTGTTTACCTCGATATATCTAAAAATATCTTAGAGAAAACAGCACTTGAAATCAAAAAGAATATTATCTCCACCTACAGCTCTATATTACTGATACATGAAAATATTCTCTTTTTAGAAAAGAACAAAAATAATTTAGCTAACAATCTAGTAGAAGTAAGAGCCCTTTTTAGAAATGGTTTTGAGGAAGAGGAAAGCGTAGAACAACTTCGATTGACACTTTCAGGGATTGAGACCCAGCTTAGGTATGCCCAGAATACTAAAAAAATTACATTGAATATGCTAAAGCTTCTCATGGGATTCCCTACCCAAGCTCCATTAGAACTTTTAGATAATCTAGAGAGCTTAACAACCGAAGGCCTTTTTGAGCAAGAATTTAGGTCAGATCTAAATCTAGAAAATAATATTGATATAAAGATTGCAACCAACAATCTTAGATCTGAAAGCCTACTCTACAAATATGAAAAATCTAAAAGCTTGCCTAGGTTAGCTGCTTTTATAAATGGAAATTATACAGGAAATAGCGAAACATTTTCGTTTACAGATTCCGATCAAAAATGGTTTGGTGCTGCACTTTTTGGAGTAAATTTACAAGTTCCATTATTCAGTTCATTTAAGCGCAGAGCCCAATCACAAAAAGCCAAAATAGCTGTGGATCAAGCTGAAACCAATTTAGAGGAAACTCAGGAACGAATCAGTATTGAAGTTCAAGCTGCAATAAATGATTATGAATTGGCGGTTGAGACATATTTTACAAACAAAGAAAATCTTGCTCTAGCGACCCGAATAGAACAAAAGAATCAATCAAAATACTTTGAAGGAATGGCTACTACCTTCGAATTACGTCAAGCGCAATTACAACTGTACAGTGCCCAAAACAACTACATTTCTTCCATTCAGAATGTCATTCAAAAAAAATTGAATTTAGAAACTCTTCTTAATACTTCAGACCAATAAAATTATGAAAAAAACAATCCTTTTACTTACACTTTCTATCGTTTTGACCCACTGTAGTCAAGACACTGAAAACAAAGATAGTATCAGTCCAACTCCAACAAATTTGGAAGCACTACAAGCAAAAAAAGATAAATTAACAGCCCAAATCAATAGTGCTACTTTAGAGCTAGAAAAAGTAAACAATGCCCTTAAAAAGATCACTTTCAATGAAAAGCGAGTATTGGTCACAGCTATAGAACTCAAAGCTGTTGAATTTGAACACACTATTGAAATTCAAGCTAATATAAAAACACGTCAAAACTTGGATCTGTATCCAGAGTTTGGAGGAAAACTAAATCGTGTTTACGTTAAAGAGGGGCAGTCTGTTAAAAAAGGAACTCTGTTGGCTAAAGTTGATGATGCTGGCCTTCAAGAACAATTGGATCAAATCAAACTCCAATTAGACCTTGCAGAAACTACATTTGAAAGAACTCAACGCTTATGGAATCAAAAAATTGGTTCTGAGATAATGTTTCTTGAAGCCAAGACCCGATATGAGGCCCAGAAAAAGCAACTAGATCAAATGAAACGACAACTCGCGAAAACTAAGATTTATGCCCCTTTTAATGGAACAATAGATCAAGTATTTTCTAACGAAGGAGCCAATGTCGCCCCCGGCGTCACACCAATTATGAGGATTGTAAACCTCAACAGCATGTATGTTGAAGCTGATATTCCTGAAAACTATCTAACCTCAGTCACTAAGGGAAGTAAAGCTCTGGTTGAAATCCCTGTACTTGGCCAAAGTCAGAATACAGTAATTCGACAGACTGGAAGCTATATCCAACCCAGTAATAGGACTTTTAGAATAGAAGCCGCGCTTGAAAATCCAACTAAAGAGATAAAACCTAATTTAAATGCCAAACTAAGTGTAATTGATTATACTAATTCTACTGCTTTAATGATCCCTAGGAGAATAGTTAGATCCAACGCCCAAGGACAAAATTATGTTTTTTTACTGGCAAATCCCGAAGAAGAAAACCAATTTGTTGCTTCACAACAATTTGTTGAGCTGGGGAAAACAAAAAATGAAATGATAGAAATTACCAAAGGTATATCCGAAGGCGAACTACTTATCGATGAAGGGGTTGGGTTACTTGAACCCAATCAGAAAGTTAAACGCATTGAGCTATAAATCTCAAATCAGATGAAGACACCAAAAATTAAAGAATTTGTTCTATCCAGTTGGGCTATAGACCACAAAACTGTGATTTATGTTATCATGACTCTCTTTCTGATTTTAGGGATAAGCTCCTATTTTTCTATGCCAAGAGAAACCTTCCCTGAAATTAATGATACCAAAGTATTTGTTAGTACTATTTACCCCGGAAATACGGCAGAAGACATTGAAAGGTCGGTAACTGACCCACTTGAAGAAGCTTTAAAAGGGGTGCCTAACTTAGTTGAGATTCGCTCAACCTCTTCTGAAGATTTTTCAGTTATCGATATTGAGTTTGATGAAAATATTACCACAGATGATGCGAAGCAAAAGGTTAAAGATTTGGTTGATGGAATTACCGCTGGTCCAGATTGGCCTGTATTTAATAATGCGAAAGTTGAACCCAATATTTTTGAGTTGGATTTTTCTGAACTTCAACCGATATTAAATATTACTTTAAGTGGTGACTATCCAATAGAGCAGCTTAAAACATTCGCTGAAAAGATTGAATACCGCATTGAACAACTGCCTCAAATTAAAGAGGTAAACATCAGAGGAATTCAGGTTTTTGAGGTAGAAGTTGCTGTAGATATCTATAAAATGACTGCTGCTAAAGTATCTTTCAATGATATTTTAGGGGCGATTTCAAGAGAGAATACAACAATCTCTAGTGGAAATATTGTTAGTGGTGGACAAAGAAGAAATATTCGACTAACTGGAGAGATTGAAAATCCTGAAGAATTAAAGGATTTTGTTGTAAAAACAGATAAAGGTCCAGTTTATCTTGGTGATCTTGCTGAAATTTCATTCAAAGAAAAGGAAACCACTTCTTTTGCACGTTCCTTTGGCAAAAAAGCAATTCTTCTAGATGTTGTGAAAAGAGGGGGTAAAAATCTTGTTCAAGCTTCTCAAGAAATAAAGTTACTCGTCTCTGACAATGAAACGTTAGACGTGCCAAACGATTTGGAAATTGTAGTTTCCAACGATCAATCCAACATGACTTTAAACCAGATTAGTGAGTTAGTAAACTCTATCATTTTTGGAGTTATTTTGGTCGTTACAGTATTGATGTTCTTCCTTGGCTTTAGAAATGCATTATTCGTTGGATTTGCAATTCCCATGTCCATGTTCATGTCTTTCATGATACTTTCTTTTTTAGGGTATACTTTGAATACCATGGTCTTATTCGGGCTTGTTATGGGATTAGGAATGCTCGTTGACAATGGAATTGTAGTCGTTGAAAATGTGTACCGTTTAATGGAAAAAGAAGGATACTCTAGAATTCAAGCTGCTAAAGCAGGAATTGGTGAAATTGCGTTTCCAATAATTGTTTCAACTGCAACAACAATAGGTGCTTTTGTACCGCTAGGAGCTTGGCCTGGACTAATGGGGGAATTTATGATCTATTTCCCAATTACACTATCTGTTGTTTTAGGGTCTTCTTTAGTCGTAGCTATTTTCTTTAATTCCATGTTGGTTTCTCAATTTATGGAAATTAGTGATCGCGAAATTAGCACAAAATCATTGTGGAGATTGACATTTTTTATGGGTGGTTTAGGAATTTTGCTATTATTTGGTTCACCTCAGATGCGAATTTTTGGAAATCTCATGGTTTTGGTCCCTACCTTATTTTGGCTTTATAAATTATTTATCAAAAAATGGGCAATCACATTCCAGAATTTATTTCTGGTGAGACTGGAAAATGGATATCGAAAATTTTTAAACTTCGCTTTAGCAGGGGTAAAACCTTTTGTGTTTTTAGGAGGTACTTTTCTACTCCTAATCCTTTCATTTGCTTTAATGGGAATTTTTCCTCCAAAAGTTGAATTTTTCCCAGACAACCAACCCAAACAAATTCTTGTATTCATTGAGTACCCAGAAGGAACAGCTATTGCTAAAACCAATCGCACTACACGATTAATTGAACGTGAGATTTTATCTGTCATCGAGCGTCCTGAATATAATGATAGTGGGAAGAACCTTTTGGTTGAATCGATGGTCGCTCTAGTTGGTGAGGGATCAGGGAACCCTACTGTGGATAATGGAAATACAAATGAACTCCCACATAAAGGAAAAATCACCCTGACAATGCAAGAGTTTAAGTTTAGACAAGGAGTCTCAAGTGAAAGTCTTCGAAAGGCTATACAAGTCCAGCTTTTTGAAAAATTCCCTGGTGTGGCTATATCTGTTGAAAAAGATGCAAATGGTCCTCCAGCAGGATATCCTATTACGATTGAAATAACTGGTGCAGCCTATCAAGAAATCATTCAAACTGCAGAGCAAATGAAAGATTTCCTCAATCGTGTGAATGTCAGTGGAGTTGAGGAACTCAAGATTGATGTCAACAAAAACAAGCCTGGTACCCAGCTGGTAATTGATCGGAAAAAGGCAGGAGAACTAGGCGTTTCAGCCTCACAAATAGGACAATTATTAAGAACATCATTGTTTGGCTCTAAGGCTGGGATCTTCAAAAAAGACGGTGACGATTATGATATCAATGTTCGTTTTGACAAAGAAAACCGTTATGATGACAACGCACTTTTCAATCAAAATATCATTTTCAGAGACCAAGCCACAGGTCGTATAAAAGAAATCCCTGTAGCTGCCCTTGTAACTCAAAAGAGCATTACCAATTTTAATGCTATCAAACATCGAGAACTCAATAGAGTCGTAACACTTTACTCTTCAGTACTTGCAGGTTATAACGCCAATGAAGTAGTTGATCAAGTAAAAACAGCACTCAATAATTTTGACCTCCCAACTGGAGTGAACTTTAAGTTCTCAGGTGAAATTGAAGAGCAAGAAAAAAATATGGCCTTTTTATCTAACGCCCTTGCAGCTGCTTTAGGGCTAATTCTATTGCTTTTAGTATTCCAATTTAATTCCATTTCAAAGCCCCTTATAATTCTATTATCTATTTTCTTAAGTTTTACTGGAGTCTTTTTGGGCTTAATTGCTTTCCAAATGCCTTTTGTCATCTTAATGACCATGATGGGAATAATTGCTTTAGCTGGTATTGTTGTAAATAACGGGGTGGTTCTGCTAGATTACACTCAACTGCTCATTGATCGAAAACACGAACAAGAAAATCTTGATTCAACTGTTATGCTTTCAAAAGAGTTGGCAATCCCAGAGATTATAGAAGGTGGAGCAGCTCGTTTACGTCCAGTTATACTTACAGCCATTACTACTGTTTTAGGGTTAATCCCTCTAGCTATAGGATTAAATATTGATTTTTTCTCTATGTTTTCCGAATGGGATCCTAAGATTTATGTAGGGGGAGATAATGTAATTTTCTGGGGACCTTTAGCTTGGACGGTTATTTTTGGCTTAACCTTCGCAACTTTCTTGACTTTGGTTATCGTACCAGCTACCTTCTCTATTGTTTATTCTATTAAACTTTGGCTGAAGAAGATTACATAAAGATTTACAAATCCTGAGGTTCACCCCTTAGGATTTTTTATTTTTGTTCAACATTTATTTAGTATGTATAGAACTCACGATTGCGGAGCCCTCTCCTTAGAACAATTAAACCAAACCGTAACACTGTCCGGTTGGGTCCAAAAAAACAGAAATAAAGGCTTTATCATTTGGATAGACCTTCGTGATCGGTATGGGATTACCCAACTAATTTTTGATGAGGAACGCACCCCAAAAAGTGTTTTTGAAGCAGCGCAAGGACTTGGTCGCGAATTTGTTATTCAAGTTCAAGGAGCAGTGATTGAACGGGAATCTAAAAATCCAAATATGGCTACCGGTACAATAGAAGTTTTAGTTGAAAAACTCTCAATTTTAAATGCCTCAATAACCCCTCCTTTTTCTATTGAAGACGAAACAGACGGTGGCGAAGAGTTACGAATGCAATATCGCTACCTAGACTTGAGAAGAAATCCGGTAAAACAAAACATCCTATTTCGACATCAAGTGAGTATGGCAGTTCGAAATTACCTGTCAAACGCAGGGTTTGTTGATGTAGAAACACCTTATTTAATCAAATCTACACCTGAAGGAGCTCGTGATTTTGTCGTACCCTCTCGAATGAATGAAGGGCAGTTTTATGCCTTGCCTCAATCGCCTCAAACGTTTAAGCAGCTTCTTATGGTGGGCGGGTTAGACAAATACTTTCAGATCGTTAAGTGTTTCAGGGATGAAGATCTTCGTGCAGACAGACAACCTGAATTTACTCAAATTGACTGCGAGATGACCTTTGTTGAACAAGAGGACATATTAAGTCAGTTCGAAGGACTGACCCGATATTTACTCAAGGAAATTAAAGGTATTGAAGTTGCTGATTTTCCTAGAATGTCATATGAAGAAGCCATAAAAACCTATGGAAATGACAAACCTGATATTCGCTTTGGAATGACTTTTAAAGAATTAAATACACTTGCACAAGGCAAAGGTTTTGGTGTTTTTGACAGTCAAGAACTGGTTGTAGGTATCGCAGTTCCTGGTGCTGCCGAAATGAGTCGAAAAGAAATTGATGCGTTAATTGAATGGGTCAAAAGACCTCAGATTGGTGCCAAAGGGCTCGTCTACGTTAAATGCAATTTGGATGGAAGCTTTAAATCTTCGGTGGATAAGTTTTTTAATTCTGAAAATTTAGGAGCCTGGGCAGCTCATTGCGAAGCACAAGCGGGAGATTTAATTTTAATCCTCTCCGGTGAAGAAAAGACAACCCGAACCCAATTAAGTGCACTTCGAATGGAACTTGCCTCACGCTTAGGCTTAAGAAAATCAGATGAATTTGCTCCCCTTTGGATTATTGATTTTCCTTTATTAGAATGGGATGAGGAAAGTAAACGTTACCATGCTATGCACCATCCTTTTACAGCTCCCAAACCTGAACATTTAGATATGCTCAAAACAGATCCAGGCGCTGTAAAAGCCAATGCATACGATTTGGTTCTAAACGGAAATGAAATTTGAGGTGGATCCATTCGAATTCATGATCAAGAATTACAAGCACAGCTTTTTGATTTACTTGGGTTTACAAAAGAAGAAGCTACTGCTCAGTTTGGATTTTTAATGAATGCCTTTCAATACGGTGCCCCCCCTCATGGAGGTATTGCCTTTGGGCTTGATCGGCTGGTAGCCATACTCGGCGGTGAAGAAACCATCAGAGATTTTATAGCCTTTCCTAAAAATAATTCTGGAAGAGATGTGATGATTGACGCTCCAGCTCCTTTGGATCAAGACCAGCTAGATGAACTCCAACTCAAGTCAACCGTAGCCTCCAAAGAATGAAACTTTTTTTAAGAGTACTCTTTTGCTGTATACTCTGTAGTTTGTTTTATGGAATTTACCATAAAACACAAATCCATTTTGTAGAAGGGGAACGTATCATTGGTTTTTCAGTACTTGCAGGAGCTTTTCTTTTCTTACCCCTATTTCTTTACCATCGTTGGAATGGAAAAAAATTGCAAGACTATACGCTAAGTGATGAAAATTTAAAAAAGATGAAGGAGAATATGCAGATGCATTCTCGCTTCAAAAAAGAAAAAAGAACTAACGATTAATCCCTAAATAATCTCGGAATTATTTGAAAATCAGTTTCTTTTAAAAAAGAAAAATCGTAAAAATTCAACCTCTCTTAGATAATAAATGTACCTTTGCCTATAATTTTTAAATAAACACATGACTGGTACAGTTAAATTTTTCAATGAAGCTAAAGGATTTGGGTTCATTACAAACGATGAGTCTGGCGAAGACGTATTCGTTCACATTTCAGCCTTAGACGGCGTGACCCTTAGAGAAGGGGCGAAAGTAGAGTATGTAGAAGAAGAAGGCAAAAAAGGGAAGCAAGCTTCCAATATAAGCCTATTATAATTTATATATTATTACTAAGATTTAAGCACTTCTATTGAGGTGCTTTTTTTTGCCCTTTTTTTGGCAAAGAACTGATTTAAAAGATTTTTTGCCTCATCTTCCATAACCCCCGAACGAATTAAAGTTTTAGGATGTAAACTTAATCCTGCTTGAGTAAACCCCCGCTTTGAATCTGGTGCTGCAAAAACTACTTTTTTCAACTGACTCCACGTTAATGCTCCGGCACACATCACACAAGGTTCAAGAGTAACATAAAGTGTGCAACCCACTAAATATTTTCCATTTAAAAAATTGGCTGCTGAAGTTATCGCTTGCATTTCTGCATGAGCGGTTACGTCATTTAGACGTTCGGTTAAATTATGGGCGCGTGCAATGATTCGATTTCCTACCACTACCACAGCACCAACGGGTACTTCATCTGAATGAAACCCCTTTTCTGCTTCTACCATCGCTTGCTTCATAAAGTAGTAGTCATCCATTTCCATATTCAAAAATACAAAAACTGAGCACATTCAATCACTGTCGGATTTATGTACCTTTACAGCATGTCTAAATCCTTTTTGGATCGTATACCCGATCCTCAAAATTTGAGAAAACTTAAACTAGTTCAACTAGTAAATTTGGCTAAAACCCTTCGTCAAGCTATTGTTGATGCCTTAGCAAAAGGAGAAGGTCACCTGGGCTCAAGTCTAGGTACAGTTGAATTGAGTATTGCTTTGCATTATGTTTTTAACACCCCTAAAGATCTTCTCATTTGGGATGTAGGTCATCAGGCCTATGGACATAAAATGCTGACTGGTCGAAAAGAGTCTTTCGGAGAGCTCCGTCAACTGGGAGGAATTAGCGGATTCCCTAAGCGAGAGGAAAGTCCCTATGATCCTTTTGGAACAGGTCATGCAGGTACCTCAATTTCTGCTGCTTTAGGAATGGCAATAACAGCACAACTAAAAGGTATTCAAAGACAACATATTGCCGTTATAGGAGATGCTTCGATTGCCAACGGAATGGCTTTTGAAGCACTGAATCATCTAGGTACCACTTCGGCCAATGTTCTGATAATACTGAATGATAACAGCATGGGGATTGATCCTAGTGTAGGTGCATTAAAAGATTATTTTGATACTGTTAAAACAACAGATACCAGCCTTCCAAACTTTTTTCAAAATCTCAATATTGCCTATTCAAAACCAATAGATGGACATAATTTAGATTTACTCATCCAAACGTTAGCCAAACATAAAAAACAATCAGGGCCCCGACTGCTTCATGTCGTTACCAAAAAAGGTAAAGGATTGCCACTCGCTGAAAATGAACAAATCACGTATCATGCTCCGGGAAAATTTGACCCTTTAACTGGGAAACTCAACCTAAATCATGGAAAACTGAAAATTAAATATCAAGAGGTCTTTGGAAAAACACTACTAACGCTATTGAAGCAGAATCCAAAAATTGTAGCCATTACACCTGCTATGCCAACAGGAAGTGGCATGGTTGAATTGATGAATGAATTTCCCGATCGCTGTATTGATGTTGGAATTGCTGAACAACATGCTGTAACCTTAGCCGCAGGTATGGCCTCCCAAGGAATGCTGCCTTTTTGTGTGATTTATTCTACCTTTTTACAACGGGCCTATGACCAACTGATTCATGATGTTGCCCTTCAAAACTTGCCCGTAATTTTTTGCATAGACCGTGCAGGTATTGTTGGACATGATGGTCCAACACATCACGGCGTATTTGATATTGCTTACCTACGGTGTATTCCTAACCTTTCGATTGCATCTCCTAGAAATGCAAAAGAACTTCAGAACTTACTTTTTACAGCACAATTTGGACTCGATCATCCTGTGGCGATTCGGTATCCTAGAGGCTATAGTCAACAAGAGGAACTTACTTTTGATTTTAAAAAAATTAAATGGGGTAAAGGACAATGTTTGAAAGCAGGGAATGGTTTTGCCTTACTCTCCATTGGAACATTGGCACAACCAATTGAAAAAGCATTGACAATAATTGAGCAACCAGAAAAGTTTGCACATTACGATTTAGGCTTTGTAAAACCACTAGATACAGAATTACTACATGAAGTATTTAATCAAAATAAACATGTGGTCGTTTATGAAGAAGGCACTGTAAAAGGTGGTGTTGGAAGTGCTATCCTCGAATTTGCAGCAGCTCAAGGGTATACAATTCCAGTTGACCTTGAGGGAATCCCAGACGAATTTATTTCACACGGAAATTCTAAAAAACTATTAGAAAACCTCGGTTTAGACACAAAGGGGATTTGTAAAAAATTGAATTCCCTTTTAAATAAAAACAAGGAATGAATCTGATTGCCCAATCGTTTTTTATATTTAGCCAATGAGCCAACAAAAACGTCTTTTTTTACTCGATGCATATGCCTTAATTTTCAGAGGCTATTACGCATTCATCAAAAACCCTAGAATTAACTCTAAAGGCATGGATACTTCCGCTATTATGGGGTTTACCAATTCACTACTCGACGTAATTAAAAGAGAACGACCCGACCATCTGGCGGTGTGTTTTGACAAAGGGGGTTCGGCTAGTAGAACAGAGATGTATACCGAATACAAAGCTAATCGTGATGAAACACCTGAAGCAATTCGAATTGCTGTACCTTATATTCAACAAATTCTCGAAGCTATGCATATTCCGGTGGTAGTTAAAGAAGGATTTGAGGCAGATGATATCATAGGGACGTTAGCAAAACAAGCTGAAAAGGAAGATTATCAAGTTTTTATGGTCACGCCAGATAAAGATTTTGCCCAATTGGTTTCAGAAAATATTTTTATGTACCGCCCTGCTAGAATGGGCAATGGTATTGAAATTTGGGGCATACCAGAGGTTCAAGAAAAATTTGAAGTAGAGCGTCCAGAACAAGTCATTGACTATTTGGGTATGATGGGTGATGCTATAGATAATATCCCTGGGTTGCCAGGTGTGGGGGATAAAACCGCTAAAAAGTTTATCAAAGCCTATGGTAGTATGGAAGGATTGCTCGAACATACTAATGAACTCAAAGGAAAGCTAAAAGAAAAAATTGAGGCAAATAAAGCACTAGGAATATTATCTAAACAATTGGCCACAATTCTCTTAGATGTACCTGTACAATTCAATGCTAAAGACTATGAACTTAGCCAGCCAAATGAAACCGCAGTGGGTTCACTTTTTGAAGAATTGGAATTTAGAAGAATGGCTGAGAACTTCAAAAAAATCTTTCCCCCTGAAGGAACTAAGGATCCGTCTCAGGAGCAAACTTCCCCAAAAAAAACTGCCCCCCAACAAGGGCAACAGTTTGATCTTTTTGCCCCTCCTGGAAGCGGGTCTTCATCAGAAAATAAAACTTCCCAACGACAAGATTTGAATACCAAAAAGCATTGGTACCAAACCGTGGACAGCCCTCTTTCAAGAACTTTATTATTAAACAAATTGCTCCAGCAAAAAAGTGTTTGCTTCGATACAGAAACAACCTCATTAGATGCCTTGCAGGCTGAGCTGGTAGGGATTGCTTTTTCATGGGAAGAATCCAAAGGTTATTATCTTGTACTTCCTTTAGAAAAGAATGAAATAATTAAAATTTTAGAACCTTTTAAAGTTTTTTTTGAACATCCTCAAATCGAGAAAGTAGGGCATAACCTAAAATATGATTTAAAGGTTTTAAAAAATTATACCCTAGAGGTTCGTGCACCTCTTTTTGACACAATGATTGCGCATTATTTAGTTAATCCAGATATGCGGCACAATATGGATATTTTGGCAGAGACCTATCTCGATTACAGCCCTCAATCAATTACAGAACTCATTGGTAAAAAAGGGGTAAATCAAGGCAGTATGAGGGATGTTCCAATAGAAAAACAGACAGAATACGCTGTTGAAGATGCAGATATCACCCTCCAGCTAAAGCACTTTTTTAATAAGGAAATGGATACGGCTCAAACCCTTGATCTGTACAATAATGTTGAGTTGCCCCTAGTAAACGTGCTTACAGCTATGGAATGTGAAGGAATTAATTTAGACGTTCCCTTTTTAGAGGAGCTTTCTAAGAATTTGACTACTGATGTCGAAAAGCTGGAAAAAGCTATTTTTTCTGCTGCTGGAGAATCATTCAATCTTGCCTCACCAAAACAATTGGGTCCCATTCTCTTTGATAAGCTTAAGCTAGTAGAAAAGCCAAAAAAAACAAAAACAGGGCAGTATTCAACTGCGGAGGACGTCCTCTCTTATCTAGCAAAAGAGCATCCTATTGTCTCAGACATATTGGACTGGCGTTCCTTAAAAAAACTTCAAAACACTTATGTTGATGCTTTACCCAAAGAAATTAATCCGAAGACCGGACGGATTCATACCATTTACAATCAAGCAGTTGCGGCTACAGGAAGACTGAGTAGTAACAATCCAAATCTTCAAAATATCCCCATAAGGACCCCACGAGGTCAGCAAGTAAGAAAAGCCTTTATTCCTAGAGATAAAAACCATGTGCTACTTGCTGCTGATTATTCTAAGAT
>JAQWHT010000012.1 GCA_029249225.1 Flavobacteriaceae bacterium | reverse complement strand
ATGGGAGCAGATTTAGCCTATATGGGAACTCGTTTTATTAATGTTCAAGAAAGTATGGCTGACCCTAAGTATCAAGAAATGATTATAAACAGTAAAGCCGAAGACATTGTCTATACCGCAGCTGTTTCTGGTGTTAATGCTAATTTTTTGCGTCCCAGTTTAGAGGCCATGGGTATTACAGAAGAGCTTTGGAGTCAAACTAAAAAAATTGATTTTGGCAGCGAGTTAGATGCTGCAAAGGCAGAGGCCCAGGCGTGGAAAACAATATGGTCTGCTGGTCAGGGAGTTACTTCAATTGATGATGTGAAACCTATTGCCAAATTGATAGACCAGTTGAGATCTGAATTCAAAAACGCATTGGAGGATCAGCAAGAAAATTATAAGAAATTCTGCTAAGCCTTAGCTGATTTTTATTATCAATAAACTAGTCTTTGGGAACTACAGCATTATGTTTTTTCATAATTGCGACAACCTCTTCAATAGGTAGTGATTTTCTTTTTCGCATCTCAATACCAGTCATGGTTTTAGCCGCAAATAATGAATTAATTATAGCCTCTTCTGTTGCTTCTATAACTGCTAAAAATAATGGGGTAATTGATTCGTTTTTTAATTCTTCCGTTCTTAAGATCAATCCTTTACTCTGATAGGGAACCCAATTTTTTTTTGCTGTTGATACTGCGATCACGTAATCTCCACTGCCGTTAGATGCGATACCCCCGGTTTTAGATAATCCCATCATTGCTCTTTTTGCTAATCGTTCTAAATTCCTTGAGTTAAGAGGAGCATCTGTCATAACGACTATCATACAGGAGCCGTCTACATCATATTTGTAATCCCGAGGATAATTGTCCATTTCTTTAGCGATGGGGACTCCATTAATCTGGAGAACACCTCCGAAGTTTGATTGTACCAATACACCTATGGTATAGCCCCCATGTTTTTTTGGAACTACTCGTGACGAGGTTCCGATACCTCCCTTGTAACCAAAACAGCTTGTTCCCGTTCCAGCACCAACGTTTCCTTCACTTACAAAACCAGTTTTTGCATTCTTTATCGCATTTAATACATCCAGTTCTTTAACGTGTTGACCGCGTATATCGTTGAGCCAACCATCATTGGTCTCACCAACAACAGAATTAACAGAATAAACCTCTTTATTTCCTTCTTGCGCAAGAGTGTAGTGAATCAATGCATTTGATGCAGTGGGTACACTTAAAGTATTGGTGAGGATTATTGGCGTTTCAATAGTACCTAATTCTTTTATTTGACTATAACCTGTCAATTTTCCAAATCCATTCCCTATGTAAATTGCAGCTGGAACTTTATTTTGAAAAAGGTTTCCAGTATGAGGTAAAATGGCGGTAACTCCTGTTCTAATATGATTCCCCTTGTTTAAGGTGGTATGTCCAACTTTTACACCTTCAACATCCGTAATGGAGTTGAATGGACCTGTTTTTAAAACTCCTATTTCAATTCCATAATCTCGTGCTCTCTTAGTTTGAGAAAATAAACTTAAAGAAAAGAATACTATAAAAAGCAGTAATATATAGGACCTTATGAATTTCATGAAATAGGAAATTTAAAATATTGAAGGAATAACACCATTATCGAGTTAGTCGATAAATTAATACTGCAGCACGCTGTATCAATGCGTTTACAGTTTTAAGATTGACCGTTTCTTGTGGTGTATGAGCTGCGTTTCCCATAGTTCCTAATCCATCAAGACCGTCAACATAATCTGCTACAAAAGAAATATCAGCTGCACCTCTTTTACTCGGATCATAGCCAGTTACTGGTCCAAATCCTAAGTCTTGACTAACTTCACTTAAAACTTCTAAAACAGCTTTATTTCCTTTTGTAGGACCCATGGCAGGATAGCTATCAGTAAAACTAATACTTGCTGTGGTTTGGGGTAAGTTTTGACTTATAATTTCACGCATTTTAGCGCGTGCCTTTTCTTTCTGCTCCTCAGAGATAAATCGTAACCCTCCATTCACAACGGCCGTCTGGGCAACGACATTGGTCTTGCCAAATACCTCACCACTACTAGTTTGTGAATTATAATTAACAAATGTACCTCCAAGCAGTGTCCCAGGATTAAACGTGAGGTATTCCTCACCACGTACTTCCTCGTAAAAAGCATTTAGTATCCGACTCATTTCAAAAACAGCACCTGCACCAACTCGTTCATTAAATACTCCGGATGAATGGGCTCGCTTTCCTTTTACTTCAACTTTCCAACCTGAGGCACCTCTTCGAGCAATCGTTGCATTGTTAAAACCTGTTGCATTTTCAAAACCTAAAGCAATATCAGCTTTTTTTCCAGCATTAATCAGTGCCTTTCGTGAAATGGACAAAGGTTTGCCTGTACTTTCTTCGTCACCCGTGAATGCTACGGTTATATTCGCGTTCTTTAATAAGTTTAAATTTGCCAGTGCCTTTAATGCGTAAAGTACAACTACATCACCTCCTTTCATGTCATTAGCGCCAGGACCGTAGGCCATGCTGTCATTGATTCGTTCAAAAGTTTGGAAGGGACTATTCTTTTCAAAGACTGTATCTAAATGTCCTATGAGCAAAAGTTTTTTACCTTTTTTACCATCAATGGAAGCAAATAAATGTCCAGCACGATTCATCGTGTCGGGCATTTCAATCCATTGGGTTTGAAAACCAATTTCTTGAAAAGCGTTACTAAAAACATTTCCGACATCTTTAACGCCTTTTTGATTTAATGTTCCACTATTAATGTTGACTACTTTTTCCAAAAACAAGAGGCTTTCTCTATTAAGATTTTTTACCGCTTGAACAATTTTACGTTCTGTTTTATTTAGTTTTTGTGCCTGAAGATTGATAGAAAGAAAACAAATGAGCAAAGAGAAATAAATAGGATTTTTCATTTACATTGATTTTAAAAATCTTTAGTTAGGGATTTAACAATTTTATTTTCTGAAAGGAATTCTTGAGCAATTACTTTGATAGTAGTGTAAAGGGGAATCGCAATAATCATTCCGACCGGACCAAGTAAAGTGCCTGAAGCTAAAATTACAATAAAAATTTCTAAAGGGTGTGATTTTACACTATTTGAAAAAATGAAAGGTTGACTAAAAAAATTATCGATCAGTTGACCAACAATAAAACCAATCATCACATACCCAGTTTTGGGTAAAATTACGCTGCTAAAATCAGACCCTATAAAACTACTCATGGTCAAAAGCAACATCAATATTCCTCCAATAATTGGTCCTAAATAGGGGATTAGATTTAACAGCGCACACAGAAATGCGATTATAAAAGCGTTTTCAACTTTAAATACAGCCAAAACTATACTGTAAACGATCATGAGAATACTGATCTGTAAGAGTAGTCCCAAGAAATATCTGGAGAGTAAGTTTTTAGTTTTATCAATCGATTTTTCAACTCGATTACTCACTTTGTCATTTACGAGTGCTAGTATAATTCGTTCTTGTAAGTGACTATCTTTAAGAAAGAAAAAGAGAATAAAAACTACCGAAAATAAACCTATTGTAAATCCACCCAATAACTCTAAGGTTTGATTTAAGAGTTCGGGGAGGAGTCCGAAATTAACATTTTGAAAAAGATTATCGACAGAAAATTGTTGTTGCCAAAAACTGTTATCAAGATTAAAATAGGTTCCAATTTCTTGAACTAAGGTTTCGATATTTAATTTAAGTTCATCTACTTCCAATAAAGATAAATTCTCACCTTGTTGAACAAGTAAAGGGACAAAAAGTGAAAAAATACTGACCAAAATCCACATGAGAAAAACAATGGTAATTGTTGAAGCAATTACATTTTTCATTTTAAGGCGATCGGTTAAAAACTTATTTATTGGTCGACCTACAAGACTTACAATCCCAGCAATAAGCATATAGATTAATAAGGTTTTTACTTGTAAGAGTAACCAAATAAGTATACAGATACCAGATATTTGAAGAACTGCACGGACAATACCATTAGAAATTTCTTTTGCATTCATAGGTTAAATATAGGAAAGTTTGAAGGTTCATTTCTTTTGATTTAAGAGAAATACGGTGTGACAGGCTAATAGCCCAGCTGTTTCTGTTCTGAAGCGCTGTTGGCCAATACTTACAGAACGAAGTCCTGCCTCTTCTGCCAACTTAATTTCTCTTGGACTAAAATCACCTTCTGGCCCTATGAGGAGTGTTACTTCATTTTGATTAAGAATACAGTTGGTCAAAAGTTCTTTTGGACTGCTGTCACAATGAGCAATAAAACCGTTTGGAATTTCACTTTCAATAAAATCCGAAAATGAATTTAGGGGATGAATTTTCGGTAAATAAAATTGTTGAGATTGTTTAAGGGCTGCAATGGCAATTTTTTCTAAACGTTGGACTTTGATAATTTTTCTTTCTGAATGGTCACAAATCAAAGGTCTAATTGAAACTACTCCAAGTTCAGTTAGTTTTTCGATCAACCACTCCATGCGGTTATTGTTTTTAGTTGGGGCTATTGCAAGGTGAATTTGAACTCCAGTAGTTTGGTGTTGCTGCGAGTCAATTTTTTTTGCAAACGTCAGATTTGGAGAAACATGTGTTAATTCCCCACGCCATTCCAATCCTTTTCCATTTGTAATGATGATTTGGTCTCCTATTTTTTTTCTTAACACTTTAACTAGATGCTTGCTATCTTCTCTTGAAAAAGAAAACTCTAAATTACTAGGATCAAGGGTTTCGTCATAAAATAAGACCATAATCAATAGTTTAGTCGCGAAAGAGAGGGGTCAGTTAAGCGTCCAAACTGTTTGTTTAGAATCTTATAATATGCAGCTATTCCAATCATAGCAGCGTTGTCAGTGGTGTATTTTAAAGGCGGCAAAAAAACCTTCCATTGATGGCTTTTTTCACTTGTAAGCAGCTGTTTTCGTAACTCAGAATTTGCAGCGACACCTCCTCCAATTACAATTTGATTTAGCTGCTGAGTTTGTGTAACCTGTTCTATTTTCTTTAGAATAATTTGCACAAGTGTATATTGTAAACTAGCACAGAGGTCATTCAGGTTTTTACTAATGTAATTACCGTCATTTTGGGTTTGTTTATGAATAAAATTTGTAAAAGCTGTTTTTACTCCGCTATAACTTACGTCAAACCCTTTCATATTGGGAATTGGAAATCGGAATTTTGTGGGATCTCCCTTTTGTGCAAGTTTATCAATTTGAGGTCCTGAGGGATATTCTAGCCCCATACGCTTTCCACATTTATCGAATGCTTCTCCAATGGCGTCATCTAAAGTGGTTCCTAAGACTTCCATGTTGAAGTGATTCTTGACTAGTACCAATTGAGTGTGGCCACCTGAAACAGTTACACCTAAAAACGGAAACTTGGGGGCCTCAATTCCTTCCTCCTCAATAAAATGGACTAAAAGATGTCCTTGCATATGATTTATAGGGATTAATGGTAGGTTTAAAGACAGCGCAAAAGACTTGGCAAAGGCCCCACCTACAAGAAGAGAGCCCAAGAGTCCAGGTCCTTGAGTATAGGCAATTGCTGTTAGGTCATTTTTGTCGATATTTGCGTGAGCTAAAGCCTGTTGGACCACAGGAATGATTTTGGATTGGTGTGCACGAGATGCTAACTCGGGTACAACTCCTCCATAAGCTTTGTGAATGGTCTGGTTGGCAATGCAATTGGAGAGTACTTTACGGCCTTTGAGTACAGCAGCAGCAGTATCATCGCAAGAAGATTCAATGGCTAGAATAAGTTCCTGATTAGACAACATAGTGTTTTGAATAGCGTTACAAAAATAAACGATTCGTATCAAAAAGAGGAATAAAATAATTGCAATCCTTTTGGGAAGTATTCTCCTCACTTTTGGGGTGGGATTAATTTTGATTTCAACCTCATGGGTGCAGTCAGGTATTTTGAAAAAATTTGTAGATGATTTTCAAGAAACCACAAATCAAGATATAAGCTTTGAAAGAATACGATTACAATGGAATGGAAAATTTGAACTAACAGGTCTTTTTATTGGTGATCATCACAAAGATACCCTGGCTTACATTGAAAAAATTGAAACTTCATTTCATGATTTTAATAAACTTCAAAAAAATGACTTTGAATTCAAACGTATTGAAGCTTCAGGAGTTTATGTTAATATTAAAAAATACAACGAAGAAAAAGAACACTCATTGAAGGTTTTAGTTCAAAAGTTAAAGCGAGAAAGTATAAACCGCAATAAGTCTATACTGACCGTAGATGAGATTGATCTTCACAATACAAAGTTTAGTTATACTGACTTGAATAAAGAACGTAAACCAATTCAAGCAGATTCACTAACTGTTTTTGCACAAAATTTAAATTTTAATGCGGACAGTCTTTCACTTCGTTTAAACGATTTAAAAGGATCGTTGATTTCACCTTTCAATGAAAACATTGAAACCGCTGCTATGATGATTTATAGGCCAGGAAGTTTGTGGCTAGAAGAATGGAAACTCCTCTCTGGAAGTACTGAATTAGTAGGGTCGTTAAAGCTACAGGGGAGTAATGATAGTTTTCGAAATTTTAATGAGCAGGGTAAATTTGAATTGGTGGTAAAGCAGAGTTCATTGGATCCCAAAAGAGTAGATCCAAAAGCGATCTTTTTTAAAGATTCAGATCCTGTAAGTATTCAGCTCAATTTAAAAGGAAGTGTAAATGATTTTAGTTTGAGTGAAATCAATTTGAATAATTCTGAATTCAATTTTAATGGAGATTTGAGAGTCCAAAATATCTTAGAAACTGAGAGATTGAGTTGGAAATTAAAGGTTTATAGTTCAAAACTTTATACTCGCAGAATACTAGATAAATACGATCAATTAACGGATTTTAAAAAATATTTTTATGGAGATTCATTACAATTTCAAGGAGAACTTGGTGCCCAGTCTTCAAAAATTAAATTCGATTTAGATTCTGAAAATTCTTGGGGGAATTTTACAGTAAAAGGAAATTTTGACGAGGGATTATTTTTAGAGAAATCCAGTAACAAAGCTTTTGACCTAAAAACTAATATTGAAACGATTGATTTTTTGGTTTCTGATATATCAGAGAAGAAGTTTAGTTCTGGAGGAAAGATATTCTTGAAAGGAGATCTTAACACAAAAGAAAATCCAAAATTCAACTGGGAAATTCAAAACATGTACCTTAAGTCAGATGATATTTTCCTTTCAAATATTGCATTAGAGGGGAGCTTTCTAGATCAGCAGTTGCGCAATACGTTAAGCGTAACGGACGATCTAATGAAACTTAAAAGTGACTTGAGATTTGACTTTTCAGATTCAATACCCAACTACACTTTGGCTGCAAATATTTTCAAATGGGACATTAATCGTTTGGGTGTAAAACTAGGATCTGGAAAACGAGAATTTAAAGGAATAATTTTAGGAGGTTTTAAAGGTAAAACCATAGATGATTTGGAGGGTGAGTTTAAAATCTCGGCAGCTCAAATTACAAATCAAAATAAGGTAGTAAATCTTAATCCAATCACCATTTCTCAAAAGTTTAAAGGTGATGCCACGCAATTGACTGTTATCAATACAGATTGTGTTTCTGGTGCTGTAGAAGGAAGGTTTAAAACTTCACAGTTAGCTTGGTTATTTCAGCAGACCCTACACCAGGCTTATCCTTTCTTGCCTAAAAAAAATCCTGATAAGGGTCAAGAATTAAGTTTTAATCTAAAGATATACAAAAAGCTATTGGACGCCCTTTATCCAGAATTTTCAATTTCAGAAAACATCAGTCTTAAAGGAAAAATTGCATCTGATTTAAAAAGTTCTAATGTTATTCTTGATGCACCCTTACTGCGCTGGAATTCCATCCAACTAGAACAATTACACTTTCAGATTGACACTAAAAATCCAATTTATAATACTTTTTTGAGTGTAGATCGTATTACGCAGGACTATATAAAAGGAAGGTCATTTAATATGATTAGTACACAACTCAAAGACACCCTTTTCTTCCGTTCAGAATTTACCAATGAATTGAAAGAGCAAACTCCATTTGAAGTTAATTTTTATCACACAATGGCGAATG
>JAQWHT010000132.1 GCA_029249225.1 Flavobacteriaceae bacterium | reverse complement strand
AAAAGATCGTAAACAGAAAAACCATAAAAACCTGGAAGCCTAATTGCTCTAAGGAATTCTACAATTGACTTCATTAACGGTAATTGTAAAAATTTAGACATGATCTTCTGGGTATTGTGATACAAATATAATCGCCAAAATCATATTGAATGATATTTGAAGGTAAAAATACAGAAGCTTTGTAACTTTGGTGCACTATGAAAATAAAACTACTCTGCGTAGGAAAAAATAATCGTTCTGTTTGGCATGAATCTGTAGACGATTATATCAAGAGAGTAAATCAATTTACTTCATTTACTATTGAGTACGTAACAGAAGGAAAAACAGGAAAAAAGAGCATTCCTGAGGTCATCAAAAAAGAAGAGGCAAAAAAGCTTTTACTAAAGGTAAGTAACGATGACATGGTCGTTCTTTTAGATGAAAAGGGGAAATCACTAAACTCAATAACCTTTTCAAAAACAATAAATAATCTTCAAAAAAATGGTGTACGAAGCCTCGTTTTTATAATTGGAGGGGCTTATGGATTTTCAGATCAAATCTATTCACGATTTCCCTATAAAATTCGATTATCAGACATGACATTTTCGCATCAAATGGTTCGTTTATTTTTTTGCGAACAACTGTACAGAGCCTATACCATTATTCATAACCATCCTTATCACAATTTCTAATGAAATTAATTTTTGCCACACACAACGCACACAAGGTCGCTGAACTCAATCAACTCCTTCCAAAATCAATAAAATTATTGAGTTTAAATGACATCGGTTGTCATGAAGAAATTGAAGAAACAGGAAAATCACTGGAAGAGAATTCTAAAATAAAGGCTGACTTTATCAGAAATAAATATGGTTTAGATTGTTTTGCAGACGATTCAGGTTTGGAAGTTGAACTTTTAGATGGTGCCCCTGGGGTTTATTCAGCAAGATATGCTGGCCCCAACAAAGATATGGAAGCCAATATTCAAAAAGTTTGGAGCGAACTAGATGGGGAGACAAATCCTAAAGCCTGGTTTCGTACAGTTTTTTATGTATATTTTTCTGGAAAAGAATATGAATTAGCAGGACGAGTAGAGGGTACTATTATTTTTGAAAAAAGAGGAACTGGAGGCTTTGGCTATGACCCCATCTTTGTCCCAAAAGGATATCAAAAAACCTTTGCAGAACTTGGAGAAGATGTGAAAAACAAGATTGGACATCGCGCTATTGCCACCCAATCCTTATTGAAAATTGTAAAGCAAAATTGCTAACACATTGATTTGCTTCTAGAATTTACCGCACATTTAGATTTCCAATTAAATCATTAGAGCTAAGTCTATCCAAAGATTTACAATTGAATTTACATCCTGTAAAACTACCCTTTACCCTAGGGCAATTTGAATAAATCCTCTACTTTGCATTTAAGTGTATTTGCAATTTTTAAAGCCAATACTGTTGAGGGCACATAAATACCATTCTCAATGGCATTTATACTTTTTCTAGAAACCTCTGCGGCATTCGATAATTCCTCTTGAGTAAGACCTTCGGACTTCCTTTGTTCCTCTAAAGAATTCAAGAGCTTTTTATGGTTTCTTCCCAAAATTTATTTTTTTTCATACTCTTCAACAGCGTTTGTAAGTTCTTTCCCTGTATTTGGGTAGAGATATCCCGCAACTAATGTTCCTAAACCAATTGCAGTAACTAAGTAGCCAACACCTTCTAATATATTTCCTATTGCAACATACCCTAAAAGAAATAATCCTATACCTACAAAAATTGTAATTACTCCATTTCTTCTGTAATCTATAGGCTCTTTTTTCCTTTCGTCAAAAATTTTCAATAATTCTTCTAATCTTGCTGGTTCGTCTAGATGCTTTGAAATCTCAAGTACCTTTGTCTTTTATCTTTTTCTTCATGATACAACCAGATAAATACAGCAACAGGAATAGTTATTCCTGTTAGCATGCCGAAAATGGGGATTATAGTATTTTGATCCATAAGTTAATTTTACTATTAATGTAACGCAAACTTATCAAAATAATTTGAGAAGTAAAGGTTACATTTTAGTTTTTTTATGAAGAGATTAAAAGTTAGCTTTATCTCTTTAGTGAAGCGCATCTTAAAAGTCGCTACTTTTCTATTTTTGAAGGAAATGATTCCATGTTTTTTGTCTAAATTTATGGCATGAGGAAGATATCGGTGATGTTTATTATAATTCTATCCTACGTCAGCTACGGTCAAGATAAGTTCAATGCTATGGTTAAAAATGAGACTACAGGCTTGGCGATGCCTAGTGTTCATATTTTAAATTTAACACAAGTAATTGGAACGATTACTGATCAGAAGGGATCGTTTGAGATCGAGGCCAAAGCCAATGACACTCTATATTTTTCTTATTTAGGATATAAACCGCTGAAGATTGCCGTCACCAACGATATGATGAAATTCGGTAACGCAGAGTTTAACATGACCGAATTGGCCTTTGCACTTGAAGAAATTATTGTACGTCCATATAAACTCACAGGTTATTTGGATATTGATGTACGCAACGCGCCAATAAATACTGCAAGAAGATACAGTATATCTGGGTTACCAAATAGAGGTTACGAAGCAGGAAACCAAAACCCAGGAGCAATTTCAAAAGCTTTGGGAAGCATCTTTAATCCAGCAGACTTTCTCAATAATATTTTTGGCAAAAACCCAAATCAAATGCGTAAGCTAAAGAAAATGAGAGAGGATGATGAGATTAAAAATTTATTAGCCTCAAAATTTGATAGACAAGTTTTAATGCAGCTTCTAGGAATAAGCAGATTAGATATTGATGAAATACTCCGAAATTGTAATTATTCTGACGCTTTCATGAAAGAAGCAAATGATTTACAAATCCTAGAAGCTATAAGCAAATGCTATGAAGAATACAGGATTTTAAACCTGTAGAACCAATGAGTATTCTTGTATCCTACTTGACATCACTCACTGCGAGCAAAGAAGAAAGAATTCGAGCGCTCTGCTTTATAAAATCCCATACAGAGTACCTCAACGAATTGTTTGAATTGGCAGCATCTCCTAAGGCTAAAAGACCAAATGTTTATGCAGCTTGGGTATGGGAGCTATACATTTTAGAAGATCTAAGCAGATTAGAGGCATACTGGAATACACTTCTTTTAAAAATGAACTTAATAAGAAATCCAAGTATGCGTAGGGCACATAGTAAAGTGATTTTGCATTTTTTAAAAGAAAAAAACCGATCTAAAAATCTTTGCAGAGATGATAAAAAAAATTTGATTTCCTCAGTTTTAGACTGGATTATAACTGAAACTAAAACTGCACCTTTGAGTTTTTCAATCAAAATCTTAGGGCTCTTTTTTCAAGATTTTCCAAAATTAAAAACAGACCTTAAAGGGCTTCTTCTCGATTCAAAAAGGACTTTCCCTAAAGGAGTTTATCCAACAATTCGAACGGTTTTTAAGGATTGATTTCCTTCAGTCTTAATTTCAACGTATCTTTGTATCTTCAAATAGTATAATAGATGCTGCTTACTGCGCTTAACGCAATTTCACCAATAGACGGACGCTACCGGTCCAAAACAAAATCACTGGCACCTTATTTTTCTGAGGAGGCTCTGATCAAATATCGAGTTCAAGTAGAGATTGAATATTTTATTGCTTTGTGCGAATTACCTTTACCCCAATTGGTAGATTTTAATCCTTCCTTGTTTGAAGAGTTAAGAAGTATTTATTTGCATTTTTCAGCTGATGATGCATTGGAAATAAAATCAATAGAAAACACTACTAACCACGATGTAAAAGCGGTTGAATACTTTATAAAAGCTGAATTTGATAAGCTTGAATTACAGGCTTATAAAGAGTTTATCCATTTTGGATTAACCTCTCAAGATATTAACAATACTGCTATTCCCCTTTCTATTAAAAATGCTGTAACACAGATTTATCTTCCACAACTTGATATCCTAATAGATGAATTGATGAGTTTGGCTGAAGAGTTTAAAAACATCCCATTATTAGCTAGAACTCACGGACAACCTGCCTCCCCTACTCGACTAGGAAAAGAAAATGATGTTTTTGTACAGCGAATTAAAAATCAAAAAAACATGTTATCTCAACTCCCTTTTGGAGCAAAATTTTCAGGAGCTACAGGAAATTTCAATGCCCATCAGGTTGCTTATCCTGAGATAGATTGGAAAGCCTTTGGAACTCAATTTGTTGAGCAACAATTGGGACTTCACTACTCCTTCCCTACAACTCAAATAGAACATTACGATTCATTTGCTGCCCTTTGCGATAATATGAAGCGGATCAATACAGTTTTTATTGATTTAAACCGTGACTTATGGCAGTATATTTCAATGGATTACTTCAAACAAAAAATCAATGAAAATGAAGTAGGCTCCTCTGCTATGCCTCACAAAGTAAATCCAATTGATTTTGAAAATTCTGAAGGAAATCTAGGTATCGCAAATGCCATTTTTGAATTTTTAGCATCAAAACTTCCTGTTTCAAGATTGCAAAGAGATCTCACTGATAGCACCGTACTTAGAAATGTTGGCGTTCCGTTTGGTCACACCCTTATTGGTCTTCAATCTACTTTAAAAGGCTTGAAAAAATTAGTCGTAAACACTTCAAAAATTGAAGATGATCTCAATGCCAACTGGGCTGTTGTCGCAGAAGCCATCCAAACAATTTTAAGAAAAGAAGGATTTCCCAACCCCTACGAATCGTTAAAAGAATTGACGAGAACTAATGCTACTATAAATCGAGATGCTATTCATCAGTTTATAGAAAAACTTGAGATCAATGAAAGCTTAAAAACTAAACTTAAAACTATCACCCCTTTTAATTACACAGGGATTTAGAAATTATTGAATAATTTCTTGAGATTCAATAAAATCTCCCAGTGGAAGTGTTCCGATGGAACTTTTGATTTGACGCTCAAACTGATCAATATTAATTTTTTTACTCAAACTTAATAACCCAGCAGGATTTATTTCATCTCCTAGAATACGGAGAACTCCAAATCCCAAATTCTTGGCATTTAAAAAGACGATACCCTCTTTTATTCGATCAGTTTTACCCTCAAAGAGAAAATTTCCCTGTGCATTGTCAAAAGCTTTAAAATCCATTAAATGTTGATATCGTTTAGCAGACAAAATTGTTTTGACCTGATCTAATTCAGAGCTGTATTTATCAGGTTGGTCCCTATTTATCTTATAGAATAACAGATTCAGCTTTCCAACACCAGCGATGACATTTCGTTCTTTCTCCGTAATATCGTCCTGAAATAAGCTATCTATTTGAATTGGTAAATTCACTATTAGAAAAGAAGGATCATCCATTTTTTCTACAAAGTACTGTTGAAGGCTAGGACCTTGCTCACAGGAAAAAGTAGTAATTCCAATGAGCAAGATAAGTAAATAAAGGGCTTTCTTTTTCATCTATAATGATTTTTTCTGTTGTGCTTTTCTCAATTGATTCCCTCCAGGCAAATCCATTTGATCGGTCAATTTTGAAATTTTGTTTAGGTCAATATTGCCCTCCAAAAGCATTAGCACGGCATTGATTTGTCTTCCATTTATATTGAAATTTGAAGTATCAGAACTTGAATTGACACGTTCATTCACATACATCAAGAGTTGCTCAACATAATCCTCTTTCTTTCCTTCTTTTACATAAAAAGTAACGTCTGCTTCTTTATCCTTAACGCTCATCAACTCATCTAAATCTTGTTTCAAAACTTGTTGGTTGACCCATTTTAACATGTCACCACTAATTTGTTGATTACTTGAAACCAACACTTTGAAATTATTGATGCTGGTAACCATTTCTAGATATTCCTGAGCCTCAGGGTCGTCCAAACTCAGACTCATTTGACCGAGCATTTTAAACATTTTTGGACTGATTGAGACTAAGGTCACCTCATCATTGTCTGCGTATTGCTCAAAGATACTTTGACCAGAAACCCAAAAAGAGGTAACAAATGTGGTAATTAATAGAATACTTGTTTTCATAACTTTTTATTTGAGTAATTTTTGTGAAGTTTCATCCAAATAATCTAAGTAGGCTACTTTTTGAACCCCCCTATTCAAATGGTTTGAAACATTTTTCATTTGAGTCTGAAATTGCTGAAATACAAATTCAGCCTCTTGTAGTTCTAATGGTGATTTCTGTGATTCAAAAATACCACTTAGTTGAATACTTACAACTAATGCAATACTTGCGGCAGCCATCATCCAAGTTTTAATGCGTGCTGTAGATTTTATTTTAGTTGAGGGAAAAGACTCGTTTTTAGCAAACTCATAGTAGGCAAAAAATTGGCGATACTGAATCCATTCTTTAGGCAAATTTTGCTCTTTTTTGAAGTAGGTTTTTAAAACAACCTCTTCTTCCAAGCTAGTTTCACCCTCAAGATACTTCTCCAATAAAGCTTCAATCTTTTTAAATTCCATGACTTTGTATTTCAATAAACTGTTTTCTAAGTTTTTTTCTGATTCTAGAAAGATACACTCTAACGGTTCCTTCAGGTAAGTTTAAAATGGATGCGATTTGATCAAAATCATATTGTTCAATTTCACGAAGCTGAATAATCATTCGTTCTTTTTCAGGTAATCTGTCTATTAATAACCCTACCCAAGTCAGTTCATCCTTATGTTCTATTTTCTTTTGCAATGAATCTGTGGTTGGCACCCCAAAACGTTCGTCTAAAGAAAGATTTTGTGCTTGTTTTGACTTCAAACGATCTAAGCAATAGTTTTTAGCCATAGTTACTGAGTAGGCTTCGATACTTTTAAATCCATTGCGCTTTGAGGCATCCATTTGCCATAGTTTTACAATCACTTCTTGAGTAGCATCCTCAGCCTCTTCCTGAGAAACCAAGATCCTTTTCGTAATTCGAAAAATTTTATCTCGTATTTCATCAATCTGATTTAAAAATGTTTTGTCAACGGTCAATTGCACTTCTTTAGGCTTGTTTTAGTTTAGACGAATTTACAACCTATATGTTACAGATTTAATCAAAACAAGATATAAATCAAAGGTTTTTATATAAATTTGAACAAAACAAATTCAAAATGAACCTACGCTTCTTGTTCCATGGGCATTCAAAAATCTACTTTTTCGTTGCTTTTTTATTTCTTTTAAGCATCGGGTGTAAAAAAGAGGAAACCACAGAAGGCGAAGGGGCCTCCACTAATCTAGATACAGATGATTTATCTGTTAGCCTAGAAGGTGATTTACAAATTAGCGACTTTGTTTGGGAAGGACTGAACACCTATTATTATTGGCAAGAACAGGTTCCTGAACTGGCTGACTCAAAAAGATCAGATGAAAAAGCTTATGCTCAATATATAGGTTCTAATTCTGAACCCGAATCATTTTTTGAAAGCCTCAAACATGTCGATGATCGTTTTAGCTGGATACAGGATGACTATGAAGAGTTAGAGAATCTGCTGCAAGGGGTCTTTGCTAGCAACGGAGTTGAATTTGGGCTTACTTATGCTTGCAGAGATTGTTCCGAAGTTGTTGGCTATGTAAAATATATTTTAGAAGGTTCCGATGCTTCTGATAAAAATATTCAAAGGGGAGATTTTTTTACAGGAGTGAATGGAATTGAACTTAATTCTAATAACTATAGAGAATTACTTTTTGGTGATGATTTGACCTATACTCTTAACATGGGATCTATTGAAGATGGTAAAATCGTGAATAATGGACTCAATATAGAATTGACTAAAGAAGAAGAATTTGAAACCAACCCAATCCAAGTAGACAAAGTTTTAGAAACTTCAGTTGGAAAAGTAGGATACTTAATGTACAACCAGTTTGTTATTGGCAAAAACTCTGAATTAAATCAAGTCTTTGGTGATTTTAAAAATCAAAGAGTTAATGAACTCATTGTAGATTTAAGATATAATGGTGGTGGATCTGTTCGTATGTGCATTGAGCTTGCTAGTATGATAACAGGACAATTTGCTGGAGAAATTTTTTCTAAGGAACAGTGGAACAGTAAACTTACTGAGTACCTAGAGGACAGATTTGGCGCTGACAGCTTGCAAGATGAATTTGTTGACACCCTTACTGATTCAAATGACTCTGGGGAGTCTGAATCAATAAATTCACTGTCACTTAATCGGGTTTTTATTTTAACCACATCCAATTCTGCTTCAGCTAGTGAATTACTTATCAATAGTCTTTCATCCTACATAGATGTTGTTCATATTGGAGAACAAACTAGAGGGAAAAATGTGGGATCAATAACAGTTTATGATTATATTGACAACGAGGGCACAAAAAATCCTGATCACAAATATGCCATGCAGCCTATTGTTTTAAAAATTGCAAATAAAGACGGTTTTGCTGATTATGCAAATGGTTTAGAGCCTGACGCTAGTATTGATGAGGATATTAAAAACCTTGGTACACTTGGAGATGAGAAAGAGCCTTTATTAGAGACTGCACTTAACCTCATCTCAGGGACAGCTAAGCTATATCTACCTAAGTCCTCCTTTTCAAAACAATTATTAATCAATGATCCTATACTCACTAAAGTAGAAGGAATGTATATAGACAAAAATTGGTTTCAAGATCAAGGAAAACGATAACGGAATCCTGCAATAAAATTACTCCCTCTTGTTGCATATTGTTCAATTTCAACATACTCCATATTAAAAATGTTGGTGGCATGAATGAAAAATGTTAAAGGCAGGTTCTTTATTTTATTTTGAAAACTCAAATGGAATAGTTCATATCCTTCCAACACTGTTTCATTATCTAGTCCAAATCGTTCACCTACAGCTTGAAAGCGCAAACTTAGCAATCGATTAACATCCAGTTTATAAGTCAACGCTGTTTGTGATGAAAATTTTGGTAAATACCTCAAATCTCCATCTTTAGTAGATGTAAAAGTAGCTTGTTGATTCAATCTGATTTTATTTGTTAAAGCACCTGAGAATTGAATTTCTAACCCACTATAAGTGGCATCTTCCTGTGCGTTTTCGTAACGATAACTACTCAAATCATATATCAAAGAAGGATTTTCATTTCTGTAGAAATAAGTAGAAGTTAAGTTCCATTTTGATTCAATTAATTCAAAGCCAAATTCAAAAGAGGTATTTTCTTCAGGCTCTAATTCTTCGTTCCCTGAATAAGGATCATACAATTGGTACAAACTAGGGGCGATAAAAGCTGTACTTAATGCCGTTAGAATTTTTAACGACTGATCCTCAGACTGAATCAATTGAAAAGAAGGGTTGAGACTATAAGTAAAATGAGTACCGTATGAGCTGTGACTATTCAATCTCCCTCCAAGATTTACTCTAAATCGGTCAGAAAATACTGCAACTACATTTCCAAAAAAGTCTGTTTGATCTAAAGTTTGACCTCCTTGGTAATCCGCTTGTTGTTCTTGATAAAGTGTTCCCACAACAGTATATAATTTGGTTCCAAAAACATAACGATTGTTGAATTCTATCTGAGTGTTCTGTCCTTCCGTTTGAAAGGGATAGTCACTTTGAAAATTTCTTAAAGTTTTTTGATACCCAAATTTTAAGCTTGCTCCACCATTTGTATAGTCATAATTTGGACTAATATAAATACGTTCCATAGTGGTTGCTAACTTAAAATTTGCATCTTCGAGAGGAAAACTATTATCATAGTCAGCGTTAATTGATGAGTGGTCATAACCAGACTGAAGGTCAAATTTAGAATTGGGACGAAAGCGTATGCTAGCCCCTAGATTATAGTGTGAGAAAGGATCTATTTCAGGCCCAATTACTGCGCTCATTCCATTGGTCTGGTTACTGAAAACATAGGTTTTTGCACTAAGTTTACTTCCTCCATAACTTAAGTTCAAGTTGTTTTTAAATAGATTTAAATCGAAAGAACTGTCTTGATCTTGTTCGGATCCAAAACTACTTTGCAAACTGGCCTGAAATCCAGCCTCTGGTTTCTTTGTTTGAATTTGGATCACCCCTGTAGCAGCTGAACTTCCGTACAAGACACTTGAAGCTCCTTTCATAATTTCAATAGATTCAATCAGGTCAAGGCTTAAAAAATTTAAATTGAAATCATTATCAATCCGAGAGGGATCAGAAACACGAACTCCATCAATTAATATCAATACTTGTCTATTTCTTCCTCCTCTCAAGGAAATCGTTTTGTTTTGACCAGCATACGACTGGCTTCCTATGATTTCGACACCTGCATACTGACGGATCAACTCACTAATACCAAGACCTTGAAATTTAGATATTTCATCGGCATTAATTTTGACAATAGGCTTTCCAGATTGAGAACG
>JAQWHT010000131.1 GCA_029249225.1 Flavobacteriaceae bacterium | reverse complement strand
AAATCTGGATCACCATATTCCTCTCCATCAAAATCCCACTGACTTTGATAACGTGATTGAATTCTTGGTGCAAATTTCACACTAAAGGAACTGTCCTTCGCGATGAAGTTAATCATTCCTTTACCAAATTTGGTGTCGCTTATTTCTTGTGCTTGAACAAGTGAAGTTAGTAGGACACACAATAAAAAAAAATATTGCTTTGCTGTAATCATGATGGGTAATAGTAATTATTAAAATAGTATTTAGATTATAAACTTAACACTGCAAATGTTGTGTTAAATTATCATGTAAATGTTACCTTAATGTTACTAAACACGTGATGTATTAACAAAATACTTCTAACTAGTTAACAGACTATGATCCGCACATCAAACAATCGTCGTCCTCACCTTCTTTGGCTTGGGCTAGCATTTGTTTGAGTTCTTGAGGGCTCAAAGGTTCAACTGGGACACTCGTTGGTTGTGGTGCAGCAGCTACTGGGGCAATATCAGGTGAAGCGGTTTGAGCCACAGTAGTTTCCTTTACCTTAGGGGTTTCAGACTTAGCTTTAGTGTCCAAAGTAAATTTAATTGCATCAACCGCAGATTTTGTTCTGAGATAATACATCCCAGTTTTAAGACCTGACTTCCAGCCATAAAAATGCATGGAAGTTAATTTTGCCATCGTAGCTCCTTCCATAAAGAGATTTAATGATTGTGATTGATCAATGAAATACCCACGTTGGCGTGACATGTCGATAATGTCTTTCATGCTCATCTCCCATACAGTACGGTAAAGCTCTTTTAAATCGTCTGGAACACCATTTATGTTCTGAACCGAGCCATTATTTCGCATCAACTCTTGTTTCATCTCTTCATTCCATAAACCGCGGTCTACAAGATCTTCGAGCAAGTGTTTGTTTACAACTATGAACTCCCCTGAGAGTACTCTTCGAGTATAGATATTTGAAGTATAGGGTTCAAAGCACTCATTGTTCCCTAAAATCTGTGAGGTACTAGCTGTAGGCATAGGGGCAACAAGTAATGAATTTCTAACCCCTTGCTTCTTAACCGTTTTGCGCAATTTACCCCAGTCCCAACGTCCACTGAGTTCTTCATCTTTAATACCCCAAAGGTTGTGTTGGAATTCCCCTTTTGAAATAGGTGACCCTTTGTAAGTTTGATAGGGTCCATCATTTTTTGCTTCTTCTGCTGAAGCAGTAACAGCAGCAAAATATAAAGTTTCAAATATATCTTGATTCAACTGTTTGGCTTCGTCAGAAGTGAAAGGAAGCCTTAACATTATAAAGGCATCCGCTAATCCTTGCACTCCCAATCCGACAGGTCGGTGTCTGAAGTTTGAATTTTCTGCTTCTTTTACAGGATAATAATTGCGATCTATTACTCTATTTAGGTTTTTAGTGACTCTAACGGTTACATCAAATAAAGCTTGATGGTCAAACGCACCATCCTTGATGAACATTGGTAATGCGATAGATGCGAGATTACAAACGGCAACTTCATCGGGTGATGTATATTCTAAAATTTCTGTACAGAGATTTGAAGAACGGATTGTTCCTAAGTTTTTCTGATTAGATTTTCTGTTTGCTGAATCTTTGTAGAGCATGTAAGGCGTTCCAGTCTCTATCTGAGATTCTAGAATTTTCTCCCAAAGGTCCCGAGCCTTAATTGTTTTACGTCCCTTACCTTCTTTTTCATATTGGAGATAAAGGACTTCAAATTCGTCCCCGTGTACATTAAATAAGTTTGGACATTCATTGGGGCACATGAGTGTCCACTCGGCGTTTTCTTCCACACGTTTCATGAAGAGATCTGGAGTCCACATTGCATAAAACAAATCACGTGCACGCATCTCTTCTTTTCCATGATTCTTTTTTAATTCTAAAAAGTCAAAGATGTCTGCATGCCATGGTTCCACATATATGGCAAAAGATCCTTTTCGTTTTCCACCCCCTTGATCTACATAACGAGCAGTATCATTAAACACTCGGAGCATGGGAACGATCCCATTGGAAGTTCCATTTGTGCCTGCTATGTAAGAACCTGTTGCACGAACATTGTGAATAGATAAACCAATGCCGCCAGCTGATTGCGATATTTTAGCTGCTTGTTTCAGAGTATCGTAAATCCCATCAATGCTGTCGTCTTTCATGGTAAGCAGGAAGCAGGAAGACATTTGAGGTTTTGGAGTCCCTGAATTGAACAAGGTAGGAGTTGCATGGGTAAAATACCTTTTAGACATCAATTCATAAGTTTCTAGTGCAGCTTCAATGTCGTCTAAATGAATTCCAATTGAAACTCTCATTAGCATATGCTGAGGACGCTCTACTATATTTCCGTTAAGTTTTAGAAGATAAGAACGTTCTAGAGTCTTGAAGCCAAAAAAGTCATAGCCAAAATCACGATTATAAATGATGCTAGAGTCTAGTTTGTCTGCGTTTTTTAGTATGATTTTATAAACCTCATCTGAGAGAAGGGGTGCCTTTTTACCAGTCCTTGGATTGACGTACTCATAAAGATCAGTCATGGTTTCTGAGAACGACTTTTTTGTGTTCTTATGCAAATTTGAGACTGAAATTCTCGCTGCTAATTTGGCATAGTCTGGATGAGTAGTGGTCATCGTCGCAGCAATTTCTGCTGCCAAATTATCCAGCTCTGAGGTGGTCACTCCATCATAGAGCCCTTCAATTACTCGCATGGCAACTCTTACAGGATCAACCAAGGGATTCAATCCATAGTTGAGTTTACGGATTCTAGCGGTAATTTTATCGAACATGATGGGCTCTTTTCGGCCATCTCTTTTTACTACAAACATACTATTGACTTTTTGTTTTTTTTTCTAAATACTAATTGTGATTGGTCTATGGTTTAGTTTTGTTGGTCTAGAAATCCGCGTCAAAACTAATCTTAGTCTCACTGCTTTCGTTGTTGAGCACTCCTGCTTTTTGATATTCTCCAACACGCTTTTCAAAGAAGTTGGTCTTACCTTGTAATGAAATCATATCCATAAAATCAAATGGATTAGTCACATTGAATTCTTTTTCAAGTCCCAATTCCACCAACAAACGGTCAGTAACAAATTCCAGATACTGTGTCATCAACTTGGCGTTCATTCCAATCAAACTGATAGGAAGTGACTCCGTGATAAATTCTCGCTCAATTTTGAGGGCATCCAAAAGAATCTCCTTGATTCGCGCTGGAGGTACTTTGTTTACCAAATGATTATTGTGTAAATGAACAGCAAAATCACAATGTACACCCTCATCTCTTGAAATTAATTCGTTAGAAAAAGTAAGCCCTGGCATAAGACCTCTCTTTTTCAACCAATAAATAGAACAAAATGCTCCCGAAAAGAAAATACCTTCTACTGCAGCAAATGCAATGAGACGCTCAGCAAAAGAATCTGAATCAATCCACTTTAGCGCCCAATCTGCTTTTTTCTTAATCGCGGGGAAAACCTCAATTGCTTTAAATAAATTATTTTTTTCTGTGTCATCCTTCACATAGGTATCAATCAACAAAGAATACGTTTCAGAATGAATATTTTCCATCATGATCTGGAAACCGTAGAAAAACTTAGCTTCAGAATATTGCACTTCATTAACAAAATTTTCGGCTAAATTTTCGTTTACAATACCATCTGATGCAGCAAAAAAAGCAAGGATGTGTTTGATGAAATATTTTTCATCTTCGTTCAACTTTGTATTCCAATCGGTAAGATCTTGATGCAAATCAATTTCTTCAGCAGTCCAAAAACTAGCCTCCATTTTTTTGTACCATTCCCAAATATCGTGATGTTGAATAGGGAAAATTACAAATCGGTTTTCGTTTTCTTGGAGAATAGGTTCTACTGCGTCCATTTTTTTTAGTTTTCTGAATTAAAATTGATTGCTTGTTTGTCTTACAAAGATTCTAAAATGAACTCGGATTTGAAAGATGAACTTTTCCACAATGGGGGTTAGTTTTTAACAAAATTGTGTTTTTTTAACAATTTCGCCAAAAAGTTGTTTTTTATTAAAGAATTGTTAATCAGTGATTTAGATAGATCAATCCCTTTGAATCCCTTTAAAATAGGCGAAAATCAGTTGGGCGCCTTTTTTGCATATTCATCCAAAGAGTCGAACCATGCTTTTCCAAATTTTCGAATAAGTGCTGTTTTTACAAATTGATAAACTGGAATCTTTAAGGCATTCCCAAAATTACATGCATCAGAACAGATTGACCAACTGTGGTAATTAACGGCTACCATTTTATCGAAAGACTGAACACGTACGGGATATAAATGGCAAGAAATTGGTTTTTGAAAATCAATTGCTCCTTGATTGTACGCTTTTTCGATTCCACAGGAAGCTACGCCAGATTCAGAAAAAACCGTGTAGGCGCATTCCTCACCGTTCACAAGGGGGGTTTCAAAATCTCCATCTACTCCTTTTACGAAGACGCCCTCGTTCTCAATTGATCGAATTCCTTTTGGATTTAAAAAGGGTTTAATTTTTAGGTAGTTTTTTTTTAGATACGTAGTCTCTTCCTGCTCAAGAGGTGCTCCTGCTTCTCCGGCAATGCAGCACTCCCCTTTACATTTTGAAATATTACAAACAAAATTTTCAGAAATTAGTTCATCGGAGACTAGGGTGTTTTCTATCGATAACATTTTGCAATTTTTACTAAAAATAAGCATAATAAGCTTCCAAATTATAAGAATGAAATTACATTTGTGAAAAATTATAACCTGTGTTTGAATTTAAAGAAATCTTATCTGCAAGTTTGGTTTTGTTTGCGGTAATAGATATCGTAGGGAATATTCCTCTAATTATCAGTTTACGTGGAAAAGTAGGACACATTCAATCTGAAAAAGCTTCATTAGTTGCAGCTTTAATTATGATTGGATTTTTATTTTTAGGAGAGGAAATCCTGAAACTAATTGGGATCGACATCAATTCATTTGCGGTAGCGGGTTCTTTTGTAATTCTGTTTTTAGCCTTAGAAATGATTTTAGGAATCACCCTGTATAAAGACGAAATCCCAGAAACAGCATCGATTGTACCTTTGGCATTTCCTATGATTGCTGGAGCAGGAACTATGACCTCTTTACTTTCATTACGAGCTGAATACCACGTATTGAATATCATAATTGCAATCTTAATCAATATCATCTTTGTCTATATCGTGCTTAAATCCTCCAAACATATAGAACGGTTTTTAGGCGCTTCAGGGATCAATATCATTAGAAAAGTTTTTGGGATAGTTTTATTGGCGATTGCAGTAAAACTTTTCACCACCAATATTGGTCAACTCGTATAAATATGTAATTTTAAATCCTGAAAGTTTGCAGTATTAAGGCGCACATTAACTCATCACCCACAAAACAATTTAATTGCAGCATTTCAAGTAATTACAAAAATTTAAATAGATGAAAATAGCTTTACCCATTTTAATGATTGTCGCATTCGGCATGTGTATCTTCAACCTTACTCAAATGAATTGGTCTGCCCCTTTGGAAGGTAAAAGCAGTGTTGCTTTAATAGGAGCCATGGCTTCTGCTAGTGCGTTTTTGCTTATTTTTATTTTACTGCTTTAAAAAAAAATTGCACTAAAACTTAAAAAATAATTTAATCACTGTCCATTTGGCTTAAGGCCTTTTTAATGAATGAATCGTTCTCATTTACAATTCGTGTGTACAGGTTCTCATTAAATAATTGAATCGCGATAAATGCTTTGATCGAGTTTAATAAACTTTGGTCATCGTTGACTTCGACAGGGAAATTATTTTCTTTACAATATTTTTTAAATGCTGCAATAAATTCTTCTTTAAATGGGAGTTCTTCATTAAAGAAACGAGCTGCATTATCAAAACTATACTTTTTATAATTTCGGTCGAGTTCTAAAAAAACAAAACGATCAACCAAGTTAGACCGCAATAAATACGAGTTCCATACTTCTTCTGGAGTATCCTTATTGGATATATAGATGTCGGGAGTAATTCCTCCTCCCCCATAAACTTTTCTTCCATTTGGGGTAGTATATTCTAGGCTATCTACAGTAGGTATATTCGATGGGTCTTTCATTTCCCCAGAATCATAACGTTCCTGAACCTCAGCAAAATAATCTTTGCGTTTTGTACTGTCGTATGGACGTTGGATAGATCTTCCTGTTGGAGTGAAATAGCGTGCTGTTGTAAGTCGTATTTGGTCTCCTTGTCCCAGAGGCATCTGTTGCTGAACCAAACCTTTTCCAAAAGTCCTTCTACCAATAATCAAACCTCTGTCATTATCTTGTATGGCTCCAGCAATTACCTCACTTGCAGATGCAGAATCTTCATCGACCAAGACATAGAGCCCCCCATTTTCAAACAGGCCGCTTGAGGATGCAACAGTTCGTTCTCTTTTTCCGTTATTCCCCTCAACAATAACAATTGGTTTTCCTGAGGATAAAAAATCATCTGCAATTTGTTTAGCCGGAAGCAGATAGCCCCCAGGATTTCCTCTTAAATCTAAAATAAAATGCTTCATTTGCTGGTTTACTAGCCGACTTAAAGCCTTTTCAAATTCAGTGTAAGTAGTCTGAGAAAATCGATTGATTTTCAGATAGCCAACCGATTCATCAATCATGTAAGCTGAAGAGACACTGGGCAAAGGAACCGGTCCCCTTCTCAAATCAAAAGTATAAACTGAATCGTTCTTTTTTCGATACACCGTAAGCCGGACCGGATCTCCAGAGGGGCCTTTAAGCTTCCCAATAATTTCTTGGTTTGATTTGCCTCTGGTGTGAAGTGTATCTTGGTCTGCTATGAGAATTCGATCCCCTGATTTAAGCCCTGCTTTTTCACTCGGACCTCCCTCTAAGACTCGCACTACAGCTATGGTATCATTTTGCATAAAAAATTGGACTCCAATGCCTTCAAAATTTCCCTGCATGCTCTCTGAAAGTGCCTGCCGCTGCTGAGATGGGATGTAAACTGAATGAGGATCTAACTCTTCTACTATTTCCTCAATTACAACATTTACCAAACTATCAGTATTAATCTTATCTACATAATCCTCTGACAAATAAGTCATCAACCTGTTTAGTTTTTGAATACTAGGGTGGGCAAAGTTTGTCCCGACGTTTTCTTTCAAATTATTTGATCCAAGAAGAAAACCTATGGCTGAAGACAGTAAAACAATTAAAAATAAAAATATAGTATTTCTTTTCACAACAATTTATTTATGAGGGCACACATTCTAATCGTACACCTGCTTTTTCTAAAAATTTCAGACCACTTGTATCCTTATAGGTCTTTGAATAAACCACTCTCACAATTCCTGATTGGTGTATTAATTTACTACATTCTTTACAAGGAGACAATGTAATATATAATGTAGCTCCTTTACAAGACTGGGTGGAGGCAGCTACTTTTAAAATAGCATTGGCTTCAGCGTGAAGCACGTACCATTTGGTGTCATATGAATCGTCCTCACAAACATTTTCAAACCCAGAAGGAGTTCCATTATATCCATCAGAAATAATCATCCTATCCTTTACAATAAGGGCCCCTACTTTTTTTCGTTCGCAGTAAGATAATTGACCCCAAACTTGTGCCATTTCAAGGTAGGCCTTATCGTATTTATGTTGTTTGTCTTTTCCCATCTGGACGAAGATACCAATTTAGCACAAACACCGAATTTAAATTCGTTCAAATATCATGGTTAAGGCTTGCGAAAGAACCATTGCACCTATTAAAAATTCCCATTTTGATCGAGACCTTTTTATCCCGTTGATCACAATAAAATTTACAATTAACACGCCAACAACGATTAAAATTTGAGCCAATTCTACTCCAAAAGCAAAAGCAAAGAGTGAAAGACCAACTGCTTCTTCAGGTATAAGCATACTAAAATAACGTCCAAAACCTAAACCATGAATAATCCCAAAAAGCAATGTAATAGTCGGAAAAAACCAAGTTTTTCTTTCTGCTGAAGAGGTCTTTTTTTTAGTCAATAAAGACGCCGCGCTCAGGGCAATCGTAATAGGAATTAGTAATTCAATCCAAAAAGAAGAAAAATGAATCTCTGCATAAACATTCCCAACGAGAGATAGGGTATGGCCCAAAGTGAAAAGTGTAACCCACCACAGTAGTTTTTTACTTTGACTAAATGCGAAGGGAATTGCCAAGGTCACAATGAAGAAAAAGTGATCTAGGCCCTCCACATCAATCACATGCCAGAAACCTATATCAGTATAAAATCTAATCGTTTCCATTACAATCCTCTTTCTTTTTGAATGAGTTCATATGCTTCTTGTACTTTAAGAAACTTTTCCTGAGCACCCTTGACCAAAGCAGGGTCTTTAGATTGAAGCTTATCAGGATGGTATTTTTTTGCCATTGTTCGATACGCTTTTTTTATCTGGTCATCAGTCGCAGTAGTCGGTATCTCAAGGATTCTATAGGCATTGCCAGTAGCTTTTACGAACATTGCTTTTATACTTTCCATATCGCTTTGACGAATCCCCAAGGCAGCAGCTATTTGTTCAACTTTTCCCAATTCTGTTTGGGAAACTGAACCATCTGCATTTGCAACACCAAATAAGAAATGTAAGATTTGAAGCCGTGTTTCATATTGCGCTTGACGAGTAAAAATTTGCGTTAAATCAGGAATATTTTGCTTCTCTTTTTTTATCTCTTCATTAAACTTTTCAAAAATTGCACTTGCTTTTTGAGGTCCATAATTTGAGATAAAAAAGTTTCTTACAAACTGAAGTTCCTTTTGCTTAACCTTGCCGTCAGCTTTAATCACAGTAGCGGCAAGAGCCAACAGGTTCAATTGAAAAACAGCTGCACTAGAATGTTGACTTCCTACCTGACCCCAGGAGCTTGAGGGATTGTAAAATCGTTGAATTGCACCCCCCATGATAAAGCCTAATAAAGCTCCAGGAAATCGGAAGAACGAATAGCCTAAAAAAGCTAAAACCCATTTAATCATTATCCAACACTTTTTGTTGGTACAAATTTGAAAAATAAAAACGGGGCGTCAAAACCTATTATGATTCTATTACTTTATTATCTTTGAAAAAAAAATAAAATGTATCCTGCAGAACTTGTAAAGCCAATGAGAGAAGAACTAACCAACATAGGATTTGTTGAGTTACAGTCTTCAGAAGATGTTTCTAACGCACTTGCCAAATCTGGCACAACCTTAGTTGTTGTAAATTCCGTTTGTGGTTGTGCAGCTGCAAATGCGCGTCCCGGAGTATTTTATTCACTTCAAAACGAAAAAACTCCTAATCATTTGGTAACTGTATTTGCTGGAGTAGATGCTGAGGCAACAAAAAGTGCCCGTGATATGATGGTTCCTTTTCCACCCTCTTCTCCCAGTATTGCCTTATTTAAGGATGGTGAATTAGTCCATATGGTGGAACGTCATCATATAGAGGGTCGCCCCGCTAATCTAATTGCTGAAAACTTAAAAGCAGCCTATCAAGACCACTGCTAATTAGCAGAATCCTTATTATAGTGTGAAAAGCATCCTTGTCTATTCATTAAGTATTGTTTTCTATCTGTGCTTTGGTAGCTTACTCGTTGTTTTCCATGCATTACAATGGATAGCTTTAAACCTATTCGGATATACAGTTCATAAATTCACATTGGATCTACTGAATTATTTCATCCTTAAATGCCTTAACCTTCTCGGAACCAAAATCCTTTTTGAAATTCAAACTCCATTGCCAAAAGACAGACCTTTAATTTTTGTCGGCAATCATCAAAGCACCTTTGAAATACCGCCAATCATTTGGTTTTTGAGACGTCACCATCCAAAATTTATAAGTAAGAAAGAGCTCGGAAGAGGTATTCCAAGCGTTTCTTTCAATTTACGACACGGAGGGTCTGTTCTTATTGACCGAACTAACCCGAAAGCTGCACTCAAACAAATCAAGCTTTTCGGTCAACAACTACAAAAAAAAAATCACAGCGCGATAATTTTTCCAGAAGGAACAAGAAGTAGAGATGGAAGCCTTAAAAAATTTCAAAAATCTGGATTAATTTGCCTTTTCCAATCCATGCCTAATGCTCTAGTTGTTCCGATAAGTATCGGGAATTCATGGAGATTCGGGGAACATGAATACTTCCCGATGCCTTTAGGTGTGAAACTTCATTTAACGGTTCATCATCCCGTGGAAATCGAGAATGACAAGCCAAATGAATTTATTGAGCGAATTGAGAAATACATAGGAGAAGAGGTTAAGAAAAAACAACTTGATGAATTTAATCCTTCGGAAGCACAACAGAAAAAGTAGTCCCCTTTTTTTGAGTTGAAACAAAAGATATTTTCCCATTGTGGGATTTAATAATATTTTTTACTATTCCTAATCCCAACCCCATACCTGCAGTCTTAGTTGTAAATTTAGGCTCAAATATTTTACTCTTTAGTTTATCTGGGATTCCGCTTCCATTATCTGTGATTGAGACTGTGGTTTGTGAAGGCTCTGTGACAATCTGTACTCCTATTTGAGGTGTTTTCTTTTTAGAAACAGAGTGGAGAGCATTTTGGATAAGATTTGTAATCACACGAATCCATTGTGTACGATCCATTTTATGAAAAATATGAGCTTCATTTGATGAAAAGACTATGTAATCGTGTTGAAAAATATTTATAGCCATTTGAGTTACCTCTACCAAATCACAATCTTTCATGGTAGGCTTTGGCAGTGTTGCAAAATCTGAAAATGCTTCAGCTACTTCACTCATCGTGTCGATTTGTTGTATTAATAACTTTGAAAATTCCTTAAGTTTTTGGTTACTTTCTGGATCATCTGGATCAAAAGTATGTTCAAAACTCTGGATGGTGAGTCGCATTGGAGTTAGCGGATTTTTAATCTCATGTGCTACCTGACGTGCCATTTCTTGCCAAGCATTTTCTCGTTCAGTTTTGGCCAGTTTCTCTGCACTTTCAGCGAGATCGTCAACCATTTTATTGTATGAATTGACTAGGCTATCTATTTCACGTGTAGCATTTTTCAAATAAATTTTTTCGTTCTTCTTTTCTAAACCCATTTTACCCATCTTTACACGAATAGTCTCAAGAGATCTGGTTACAAACTTAGACAGGAAGTAGGCAATAAAAATCACCCCAAATAGCAGAAGTATATAGATTTGATATAAGTTCTCTAAAAAGGCGTTTAGTTCGTTTTCAGAGAAAGAAACATCTTCAAAATAAGGAAAGAACAGTATGGCATAAGGACGTTGAAATCGGTCCTTTAACAAACGGTAAGAGGCATGAAATTTGTCGATATCGGAGCTGTAGTGCTCCAAATATCGACCTTGCTCACTGTTAAATATTTTATTGAGTAATATTGGGTTAAGTATATAATCATTGGCAATTATCTCAAGGTGGGAATGATAAATAAACAATGGACTTCCGTCAATATTAAATAACGAGTATTGGATATTGTGAATTTCATTTATTTTCTCAAAATCAGAAGCATATTGTTTCCACAAACTGTCTGATCCATTAAGTAAATCGTGTTTGTTCACTAAATAATCAATGTGGCGTTTTATTTGAATTTCTTTTCTATCCAAACGCCCTAAATGGTAATTTTCACGCTGAGATTCGTATTGAATGCTCGTTGTTCCTAGAATTAAGAGTCCCGCCACTAAAAGCATTAGGATCATCACCACAAACAAACGTGTTCGGAATGAAAACTTCTTTGGAATTTTAAATGTACTTGTCATTCGTTTTTTCGAGTCTTCTTATACAACATAATACCCAAAAACAAAACTACACCCAAGCCTACAAACCCAAGCATTCCAGAAATCCAATGCAAACTGTCTTTTAGAATAACTAAAAATACTATTGCAAATAAAAGCAGGGTAGCACCCTCATTCCAAAACCTAAGATACATACTGCTGTACTTTATATTCTCACGTTGGAATTTTAAAAACATCTTGTGCGTATTAAAATGATAAAAAACGAGCAGAGCAACGAAAAACAGTTTTAAATGCATCCATGGCTGCACTAACCATTCAGGCATGAGTATCAACAACCACCCTGCAAATAAAATGGACAAAATTGCCGAGGGCCAGGTAATAATGTACCATAATCGCTTCTCCATAATCTTAAATTGAGCGGTCAAAATATCAGCTTCAATTTTTGGTTTTTTTAAAGCTTCAACATGATTGATAAAAAGTCTCGGTATGTAAAATAATCCGACAAACCATGTAATTACGAAAATTAGATGAAATGCTTTTATATAGTTGTAATACAATTCTCTATTATTTTAATGTTAAATAATCCAAATTTAATTTTGCAAAAGCTGAATTAAAAGCCTCAAGATCATCAGAGATAAGTTTGTTATAGTGTTTTACATGCATCTCCACTTTCTCTGTAAGTTCAGTCCTTACCGCCTCATCTTGAGCTGTTGGAGGAAAATCATTTATGGTGACTAACCTATTCAAATGGCCCAGTTTATTAGTTAATCGGATAGGGAAATTTAGCGGATCTTGGTTACTCTTATTTTGAGTTTGATACAACGCTTTTTCAATTTCTGAAAACTCATCCTTGAGTGATTTAACCTCCACAAGAAGGTCTTTAGTTTCGTTTAATTCTCCATAATTATTTTCAAAATCAGAGAGTTTTTTATTTATCTCCCTGATATTTTTGATGGCTTTATGCGCTTCATCTACGGTCTTATTTACAGCATTTACAAAATCAAATTGTTGTTTCATTTGTGCCACACTGGCCTCAGCTCTTGGATCCTTTAAAATAGTAAAGTCCTGGGTTTGAACTTCTCCGTTTAACACTAATTCAACGCTATACTCCCCTGGTACTGCTTTTGCTCCAGAAAAAGATGCTGACCAAAAAATCATTCCATCAAGAGTTTCTGCTCCTTCATAACGGGAGTTCCAAACAAAATGATTCCCACCCTGCTTTACTTCTAATTTATTTTCTTTAGAAGTAGTGCTAAAGGTCTTAATTAACGTTCCGTCTTTTTCCTTAAAATGCAACATCAGACTATCTTCTTCTATATTGTAATTTTTTAGATTAAAATAAACAATCACTCCATTAGCTAAATTTGTTCCTTGTGTCAAAGAGGGTTTTCCTGATCTCCCCTGGGTACGATAACTCGCCTTAGGCTTAAACAATGTCATCGGTGCATTCGAAGTTTCAGAATTTAACTGGTGTAAAACGGTTAAATCATCCAACATCCATATACTACGACCCTGAGTGGCAACGATTAAGCTATTTTCTTTAATTGTCAAATCAGTCACAGGTACTATAGGTAAGTTCAGCTGGAAAGGGTTCCAGCTTGCCCCATCATCAAAAGAAATATACATTCCTGTCTCAGTCCCTGCGTAAAGCAATCCTTCTCTCGCTGGGTCTGCTCTAAGCACCCTAGTAAAGTGTTCTTTATTGATCCCGTTGGTTATCTTCTTCCAAGTTTTTCCGTAGTCAGATGTTTTATAAAGGTAAGGCTCAAAATCACCTGTTTTATATAAAGTCCCGGCAACATAACACACAGCAGGATCAAAAGGAGAAGGCTCAATGCTATTAATCATAAGCCATTTCGGCATTTCAGGTGGAGTAATGTTTTCCCAGTTAGCTCCTCCATCACGCGTTAGGTGAATCAACCCATCATCACTTCCTACCCATATTAGTCCTTCCTGTAAAGAAGATTCATTTGCTGCAAAAATGGTACAATAATATTCTACACCTGTGTTGTCTTGAGTAATTGGTCCACCAGAAGATTTTAGTTTTTCTGGGTCATTTCGAGTAAGGTCAGGACTAATTATTTCCCAGCTTTGACCTTCATCTTCAGACACATGTACGTGATTGGAAAAGGTATATAATCTTTTAGGGTTATGCTTACTAAAATGAATAGGGAAATTCCACTGAAAACGATATTTCATTCCTTCTGCACCGTATCCCATAGGATTATCAGGCCAAACATTTATTCCACGAACTGTATTTGCTTTATGATTGACTCGGGTTAAAAATCCACCGTAACTACCTCCATATACGATATCGTTATTTAATGGATCAACAGCGATATGAGCAGATTCTCCTCCAGCAGTAGATTCCCAATCTGATTCTGAAATTCCTCTACCACTAGAACGATGACGCACTCTTTGGGTAGAATTATCTTGCTGGGCTACATAAATCCTGTAAGGAAAAGAATTGTCTGTCGTTACTCTATAATACTGTGCTGTGGGCTGATTGTGGTAAGTACTCCAAGTTTCACCACCATTGTAGGATACTTGTGCTCCACCATCATCTCCAATGATCATTCGCTGATTATCCTCTGGAGCTATCCATAAATCATGATGATCACCATGAGGAGCATTGTTGCTTTTAAAAGTTTTACCTCCGTCTTTTGACTTGTGGTAAGATACATTCATCACGTAGACGATATCTTCATCTTGTGTATCAGCATATATTTTTGAATAATACCATGCACGCTGTCTCAATGCTCTACTGTCATTAATATGTTTCCATGAAGCTCCTCCATCTTGCGAATGATAAACTCCTCCTTTTTCTTTGTTTTCAACAATAGCCCAAACTTTCTGTGGGTTTACAGGAGATACTGTAACTCCGATGATACCCAAAATTCCCGGTGCAAAACCATCATTTAAACTTACTTCTTCCCAGTTTTGCCCTTCATCAGTACTTTTCCAAAGGGCTGAACCTTCTCCACCACTGTTTAAACTATATGGAGTTCTATTGACTCTCCAAGTTGATGCGTATAAAATTCTTGGATTTGTTGGATCCATAACCAATTCTACTGCACCCGAGTCAGCATTAGAAAACAATACTTTTTCCCAACTTTTTCCACCATTGGTACTTTTATAAACTCCACGGTCTGATGTCGGCTTATAAATATTGCCTAGAACGGCTGCATATACCACGTCAGGATTATCTGGATGAATTATAATTCGAGGAATATGTCTAGACTTTGGCAAACCTGAAAATGTCCATGTTTTCCCTGCATCTACAGATTTCCATAAACCATAACCCGAAGAAACGTTTCCTCTCAAAGTAACTTCTCCACCCCCAACATAAATCACATTGGGATCACTTTTTGATACTGAAACCGAACCAATACTTCCGCCGAAATATCCGTCAGATATATTCTCATAAGTTTGTCCCCCGTCCTCGGTTTTCCAAACTCCTCCCCCAGTTCCTCCAAAATAAAACAAATCGGGCTTGCCTGGGACACCTGTTACCGCTGCTGATCGACCACCCCTATGTGGACCAATTGACCTGTATTCTATGGGCGCATAAGCTTGTTCTGGATAGATTAGTGTTTTCTCTTTAAGATTTCTTTTTTTACGCTGACCAACTGAGGGTTGGATCACAAAGATTAAAAGTAGTAAAGAAAAGAACAATTTGGGAAGGTGAAATCTGTTTAGTATCATATAAATTGTTTTTTGTTTTTAATTAAAAGTATGAAATAAATTCCTATTAATTTCTATCACAAGTTAGGGTAGTGGAATACTCTTAATCAAAGAGTTCTTTTCGAACTTCTCGGTTCAGAAAATAAGCAGTTACAACCGTTGATATAATGTCTGCAACGGGAAATGCTAACCATACTCCATTAACTCCATAATAATTTGAAAAAAGGAACAACAAGGGAATAAAAATTAACCCTTGTCTACTTAGAGTTAACAAAAGGGCAGGTAAGGCTTTCCCTATGGCCTGAAAATAAGCGGCACCTATCAATTGGATTCCAACCACAGGTAGAGCTGCAAATACATACTTTAAAGCAGCTGGAGTTTGAGTATTGACTGCTACATCCTTAGAAAATAATATTGGTATTTGATCTGCGAAAAATAAAATAAATAACAATACAAAAGTTGCTAATCCGCTAGCATATGTTATAGAAATATTGATGACTTTTCGTACTCGCTTCCAGTTTTTTGCTCCATAATTATACCCCGCAATGGGCAGAAACCCTTGGGTGATGCCAAAAATGGGAAAAGTTGCAAACATTAACATTCGGCTGATAATGGCATAAACTGCAATAGTAGACTCCCCCCCAAAGGAAAAGAGTATATTATTCACCAAAAGAACAGTAATACTAACCATAGCCTGCCGAACTAGCGTTACTGAGCCAAGAGATGCAATTTCTTTTACCAACTTAGAATCTAAAATAAACGCCTCCCATTTGGGACGTAGTATAGATTTTCCTGAAAGAAAAAAATAAATGATATAGCTGGCACAAACCCCATACGAAAGTGTGGTAGCCCAGGCTGCACCCATCATACCCCAATCAAAAACACGGATAAAGATGTAATCTAAAAGTAAATTAGAAACCGAGGGCAATAACATTGCATACATGGCATTTTTCGGTTTCCCCTCAGCACGGATAGTATTATTAGACATCATGCAAAAAGCCAACACAGGAACACCATACATGACAATCACATAATAGGTCTTTGCCAAAGAAAATAAGCTTCCTTTTCCTCCAAAAATTGGAATAATTTGGTTGACAAAAAGTAAACCAAATAAAACAACAAAAACGGTCAAAAGGAATGTTAAAGTAATCTGATTGGCAAACGTGTGTTCAGCTCTAGAATACAACCCTTCACCTAAGGCTCTTGAAATAATTGAAGCTCCTCCAACTCCTATTGACATTCCCAATGCGGCAATAAAAAAAGAAACAGGCAGTACTACATTGATCGCTGCTATCGCGTTGGAACCTATCCATTGGCCAACAAAAATTGTATCGATAAGGATATTAAGCGACATCACTAAAATCCCTATTGATGCTGGGACTGCTTGTTGGATTAGTAATTTTGAAATAGGCTGGCTTCCTAAAGCCTCGGTAGATTTAAAGCTCATTCATTAGCTTTTTTAACTGCCCATTCGTCAATCCATCTACTCATCACATTAACCCAATCATCTCGGTCGTTGATGCAAGGAATTACGTGTAATTCTTTGCCTCCATTATCTTCAAAGTCTTCAGCTGCTTCCATTCCTATCTCTTCAAGAGTTTCTAAACAATCTGAAACAAATGCAGGTGTAGCTATTGCCAATTCTTTAGTTCCGTTTTTTGCAAAAGCTTCAACTGTTTTATCTGTGTAAGGCTTTAACCAAGAGCCTAAAATGGATACACGAGACTGAAAGCTAGTAGAATAAGTGCCTTCTTTCAACTCCAAATATTCTGCTACATTTTGTGTTGTTTTTTCGCACTGATGTCGATAACAATAGGTATGAGCAGGAGAATCTTCAAAGCAGCATTTTCCATCCATTTTACAATGCGATTTTGTTATATCAGATTTTCTGATATGTCGGTTTGGTACTCCATGGTAGGAAAATAAAAGATGCTCCCAGTCTTTACCTTCAAGGGATTCTTGAATTGAATTTCCTAAAACTCTTACATAATCTGGATGATTGTAAAAAGGAGGTAAAGAAGTAAATTCCATTTCGGGAAAATACTTTGCGCGAATTTGCTCAGCTAATATCAAAATTGTTTCAGTTGTAGCCATCGCATATTGCGGGTACAAAGGAACTATAAGCACCTCTGATACTCCAAGCTTTGCTAATTGATCAAGCCCAAAATGAATCGAAGGATTCCCGTACCTCATGGCAAGTGCTACAGGAATAGACACTTTTTTTTGGATCTTCTCCTGAAGTCGCTCCGAAAGAACAATTAAGGGAGAACCCTCTTTCCACCAGATTTTTCTATAAGCTTTAGCAGATTTCTTTGGTCTTGTATTCAAGATAATCCCTTTAACTAAAAAAGTGCGAAACCACTTGGGTAAGTCGATCACTCTTCCATCCATTAAAAATTCACCTAAATACGATCTTACATCTTTAGTTTCAGTACTATCTGGGGAGCCCAGATTGACTAGAAGCACACCTTTCATTGACAATTTTTTTACGAAGATACTGAACCTAAATATTTCTTGGGAGTCGTTCCATATTTCTTTTTAAATGCAGCAATAAAATGACTTGCTGTACTGTAACCAAGTAATAAGCCAACTTCATTGACATTATATTTTTGCGTATTCAACATCCTGCACGCTTCTTCCATTTTATGATCTAACAAATACGCATAAACGGTATCTCCATAAAGTTCCTTAAATCCTTCTTTTAGTTTTTTTAATGACAATCCAATCTCAACTGCAAGATTTTCGAGGGAAGGTGGGTTTGTCATTCGTTCCAAAATGATTTCTTTCGCTTGCCTTATTTTCCTTACATTTTCTTCATCTACCAAAAAAGGACATTGTTCAATAGAGGGATCTTCGTTTTTGTTAAAATATAAACTCAACAGTTCATATACCTTTCCCTTGATATAAAGTGCCTTAATACTGTCGTGAATTTTTGATTGAAGAATTTGACTTAATACAACTGCTATGGAAGAGGAAAAGGCCTGATTGTCGTAATATTTTTTTGCACTATTCTCAACACTAAGAAAAGGAATATGATCCGCATCTGACGAAAATAATGCATGAAATTTGGTAATCGAGATAAGGACACTAATTAACCAAGTATTTGGACTCAATTCCACCTCTATGGGAAGTTCCTTCGCTGGATTATATAACAACATAGAATGATCCTCGTTTAAAGGGAAAGTATAATTACCGTCATTATACTTAAAATTCATTTGCCCCTTTAAACAAAAATGGAATTGTAGAACATTTTGTGCGACTCTATGCGAAAAATTTTGTGAGTGATCAGCATCGTTTTTTGCTCTTAACACATGACACCCTGAGTCAACACGAGTAGTATGAAATGAACTTTTTTCGTTATTTTTCTCTTCCATGAAACTAGTATTTTGTTTAACTTTAAACTATCTTTCTTTTATTTTTTTCATAAAAATAAGCCTTTTCAAAGAGTTTAAATAATTCTTGACAAAAAAACCTTAACTGATACTTAAAAACTTTATAGCGTTACTTTTTAAGATCAGTCTCATTTATTTTTGTGCAAGAATTTAAACTTGTCCTTTTGACCGAAAACAAGAAATTTTATGTAGTTGGTGTGAGTCATAAAACTGCCTCAATAGACCTTAGAGGACATTTAGTTTAGGTGACTCTCAACTCCATGCTCTTTTTCTAGAAGCCAAAGAAAAAGGAATCAAAGATTTACTTATCATAAACACCTGTAACCGGACAGAAATTTACGCTTGGAGTACTGCTGATTCAATTTTAGTGGATTTACTCTGTACACATTCTCAGGGAACCCAAAAAGAATTTAATCAAATTGGTTACTCCTTAGAAAGTGAGATTGGGATCAATCATGTTTTTCGTGTAGGAACAGGCCTTGAGAGCCAAATATTGGGAGATTTTGAAATAATTGGCCAAATCAAACAAAGTTTTTATCGCTCTAAGAAAATGGGATTAGCGCAAGGGAATTTGGAGCGCCTTACAAATTCGGTCATACAAGCAAGTAAAAGGATCAAAACTGAAACACAAATTTCAAGCGGAGCAACGTCAGTTGCTTTCGCATCCGTCCAGTACATTTTGAAGAATGTGCCAGATATTGCACAAAAAAATATTCTCCTTTTTGGGACAGGAAAAATTGGTGCCAACACCTGTGAAAATTTAGTCAAACACAGTCAGAATGACCACATTGTTCTGATTAATAGAACACAAGAAAAGGCAGAAAAAATTGCTGGTAAATTTCCAGTTCAAGTAAAACCTTTTGGAGCATTAACCGCTTCCATAAGAGATAGTGATGTTCTTATCGTCGCTACGAGTTCTCAAAAACCGACTGTTACTTCAGACTTGATTTACAACAAAAAGCCACTTCTTATTTTAGATCTTTCGCTCCCAAGAAATGTTGATCCTGAATTGAATGATAGACCGAATACGCAAGTGATTCATTTGGATGAACTTTCGCAAATAACAGATGCTACTTTTGAAAGAAGAAAAAAATTCATCCCCCAAGCTGAACAGATTCTTGCCTCTGTAAAACTTGAGTATATCGAATGGTTGACTCACAGAAAATACATTCCAACACTAAAAGCTTTTAGAGAAAAAATCAAAACCTCTCCTATAAGCTCGGAACTCATTCCTGAAGCAGACACCGAATTTATGGCACAGAAAATCATGGGTCAAGTTGCTGCCTACCTCAGATCGAATCCTCACAAAGCAGATCAAACAGTACATTTGCTTAGAGATGTTTTTGAATTAAACCCAGACCGATTTTCAGAGAAATGATACGGATAGGAACACGCAAAAGTGCACTCGCTCTTTGGCAAGCAAACCTAGTGAAAGATCAATTAGATCAATTTGGAGTTACCTCAGTATTAGTACCAGTTGAAAGTGAAGGAGATCAGAACTTGACAGATCCTTTATACCAAATGGGTATTCAAGGAATTTTCACCAAAGCCTTAGACATCGCATTACTTGACGAAAAAATTGATCTTGCCGTACACAGCCTTAAAGACGTCCCTACAATACTCGCAAGTGGAATTGAAGTTAGTGCTGTAGTTGCACGAGGACCTCATCAAGATGTTGTGGTTTACAATTCAAAAAAGCAACAGGATAAAATCATTGCTACAGGAAGTTTGAGAAGAAAAGCTCAATGGCTTAGAAAATTTCCTGAATATAAAGTTGAAAACCTAAGGGGCAACGTTCAAAAAAGACTCAAAAAATTAGATGACTCAACTTGGGAAGGAGCTGTTTTTGCTCAAGCTGGATTGGAACGTTTGGGCCTTTCTGATTTAAATTACGAACCTCTAGATTGGATGATTTCAGCACCTTCTCAAGGAATTATTGGTGTTACAAATTTGAAATCCAATACAGAAATTAAATCCCTTTTAAGAAAGATTAATTGTCCGCAAACTGAATTTTGCGCCACTATTGAACGTACTTTTTTAAATACTCTTGAAGGAGGATGTACAGCGCCAATAGGTGCTTTTTCTTATATTGAGAATGATATTTTGAAATTTAAAGGTGGTCTTTTTTCACTTGATGGTAAAGAAGCCATCATTCAAGAAGATCATGTTCCATTACATCAAGCAAAAGATTTAGGTATAAGAACTGCAAAAAAAATTCTTAGAGAGGGAGGGCGTTCGATGTTAAATCAAATTAAATCTCAAATGTAAGATGAGATTACTAGCCACAAAAAAACTTTCACTTTCCATGAAAGATCGACTCGTTCAACATGGCTATACCGTAATTGAACATGCTTTCATTCAAACTAAAAACCTACCAGTCCGAATCAATATTGTTCAGGAATATTTAATTTTTACCAGTCAAAATGCAGTAAATATTGCTTTTTCAAACACCCGAATTAGACCTTTTTTAAAGGATAAAAAGTATTTTTGTGTAGGCGAAAAGACAAAATCTATTATAGAAGAAAATGGTCAAAAAGTGATCAAATTTGCGCAAAATTCAGCTGATTTAATTGATTTTTTATCAAAAAACTACAAAAATGAAGCATTTACATTTTTTTGTGGAAGGCGAAGAAGACCTGAAATTGAAGATTTTTTCTCTGAAAACAATTCAACTTCTGAAGTGGTAGAAATTTATGACACCCACCTCACTCCGAAAACATTTAACACAAAATTTGATGGGATTTTATTTTATAGCCCCTCCGCAGTTTCTAGTTTTTTTAAAGTGAATTCCTGGATCCCAAAAACTCACGGATTTTGTATAGGAAAAACAACCGCTTCGGCTTTAAAACCCTACACTCAAAATTTTAGTATTGCTCATGAACCCAACGAAGCAAAACTATTCTTAAGCATTTATAAATATTATACACACTACCATGCTCAAAAATGATTTGTTCTTAAAAGCCCTAAGAGGCGAAACAGTTCGTAGACCACCTGTCTGGATGATGCGTCAAGCAGGACGTTATTTGCCAGACTTCATGGTACTTAAAGAAAAATACGATTTCTTTACCCGTTGTCAAACCCCTGAGCTGGCCACAGAAATCACCATCATGCCAATAGACCAGATAGGACCTGATGCAGCCATCCTTTTTAGTGATATTTTGGTGGTCCTTCAAGCCATGCAAATTCCAGTAGAAATGAAAGATGGGGTGGGCCCATGGATTCCCAATCCAATTCGCTCTCAAGCCGATGTAAACCAAGCTATTGTTCCTGATATACACGAGCATCTTGGTTATGTTTTAGACGCAGTAAAAATGACACAGCAGGAACTATCAAATCGTGTTCCACTAATTGGTTTTGCAGGATCACCATGGACATTATTGTGTTATGCAGTTCAAGGACAAGGTTCAAAAACATTTGACAAAGCCAAAACATTTTGTTTCAGTCAACCCGAAGCTGCACATCAACTGCTTCAAAAAATTACAGATACAACCATTGCTTATCTTAAAGAAAAAGTAAACTCAGGAGTTAATGCTGTTCAGGTATTTGACTCTTGGGGAGGCTTACTTTCTCCAACAGATTATCAACTTTTTTCTTGGCCTTATATCCAACAAATTATTGATGCCCTTAAAGATGAAATACCCGTGATCGTTTTTGGTAAGGGCTGTTGGTTTGCTTTAAATGAAATGGGGAAATCAGGTGCCGCTGCATTGGGTGTAGATTGGACTTGTTCTGCGAGAAATGCTCGCTATCTTTCAGGAGGTCAAATCACCCTTCAAGGAAATTTTGATCCCTCTCGTTTACTTTCACCCATACCTGAAATTACCGAAGCTGTTTGGAATATGATTAATGAGTTCGGCAAAGATCGTTACATTGTAAATTTGGGTCACGGTATTTTACCCAATATACCTGTAGACCATGCAAAAGCATTTGTAGATGCCGTAAAATCGTACTATTAATTTCACCTCATGAAAGATCAATTTTACAAATACATCCAAAAACTGCAAAATCAAATTACACAAGCACTCGAACTAATAGATGGTCAAGCAAAATTTAAAGAAGACCAATGGGAACGTGAGGAAGGTGGTGGGGGTCAAAGTAGGATTATTGAAAACGGACTGGTAATTGAAAAAGGTGGTGTAAATATTTCAGCTGTACATGGACCATTGCCTAAAAGCATGCAAACTTATTTCAATGTAGGTGAGGTTGATTTTTTTGCCTGTGGTTTGAGCTTAGTGATTCATCCAAAAAACCCAATGGCTCCTACGGTACATGCCAACTGGCGTTACTTTGAAATGTACGACCAAAACGGAAACCTTATTGATCAATGGTTTGGCGGAGGACAAGATCTTACTCCCTATTACCTTTTCGAAGAAGATGTAATCCATTTTCATCAGCAATGCAAAAAAGCTTGCGACAAACATCATCCTGATTTTTACAAAGAATTTAAAAATCATTGTGACCTTTATTTTTATAATGAACATAGAGATGAAGCTCGTGGCGTGGGAGGACTCTTTTTTGACTATTTAAAATCAGATGAAAATTTCAATATCCAAGAACGCTACGATTTTGTAACTGAAATTGGGAATGTATTTTTAGATGCTTATTTACCCCTTTTGAAAAAAAGAAAAGACCTCCCTTACAAAGAGAGTCACCGTAATTGGCAAGAAATAAGAAGAGGTCGCTATGTGGAATTCAATTTAATTCATGATAGAGGAACTCTTTTTGGACTCAAGACCAAAGGGCGTATTGAAAGTATTTTGATGAGCCTTCCTCCTCATGTCCAATGGCGCTATAACTATGTAACTGAAGAAGGTAGTGAAGAACAAAAACTTTTAAATGTTTTGAAAAATCCAAAGGAATGGGTTTAATTAAGTTATAACTACGATTCAAATTTTGTATTTTAAACTCAAATTAAGAGCTCATGAATACCCTTATCATTTTATTTGTTTTTCCTTTACTGATAATTTTTTCTTATCTATTTGATGCCTTTTCAAGGAAAACAAAATTTCCTGCAGTAATCTTATTGATGTTTACCGGTATAGTAGTGAGAGCAATTATGTCTGCTTACGGCTATGACCAACTTGATTTTTTAGACAACCTCATTCCAGTGTTGGGAACAATTGGTTTAATATTAATTGTTTTAGAAGGGGCTTTAGAGTTAGAAATTAAAAAAGATAAACTTTCACTAATTCTAAAAGGTTTTTTTGCTGCCCTAGTTATTTTAGTTCTGAACATAGCAGCATTACAATGGATATTTACAAACCTATTCCAAATGAACACCCAGCTTGCAACCCTTACAGCAATTCCTTTAGCTATTATAAGTAGTGCTGTTGCTATTCCTTCCGCTGCAGGTTTACTTGAACAAGATCGTGAATTTGTAGTTTATGAATCGACATTTTCGGATATTTTAGGAATCATGATTTTTAATTACGCCTTACGTCAGTTTGAAGCACAACAAGCCTTAATCGGAACCACACCCTTAGTTTCTCTTTTTCTTCAAATTTTAGGGGTTATTGTAATTTCTGTGGCGATAACCTATGTTCTTTTTAGGCTAATGAGACAGATTGATCACCATGTAAAATTTTTCCTTATCCTAGCGTTATTAATTTTGGTTTATGCATTTGGAAAGCTCTTTCATCTCCCTGCATTGGTTACAATTTTCATTTTTGGGATCTTCTTGAGTAATGTCAAAAGTCTTTTGCCTCAGTTTTTAAAAAATTATTTGGATCTGGAACAAACAGAAAAAGAATTACATGAATTTCATATCCTCACTGCGGAATCTACTTTTATAGTTCGTACTTTCTTTTTCTTGTTTTTTGGATTTTCGATACAACTTTCAGATTTTAATTCCATCCAACCTCTATTTTATGGTGTACTGATCATATTGATTATGTTACTTCTAAGGTATACCTATTTTACGGCAACCACATTTAAGATAAAGCCTAGCCCTTTAGTGTATATGTCTCCCAGAGGGCTTATTAGTATCTTACTTTTTATTCAATTAAAGGAAGTTGGGTTTATTGATTTGTCAACAAGTCCAATCGACGAACGTGTTCTCTTAATTATTATTTTAAGTTCGATGTTAGTCATGCTCATTGGGACACTAAAAAAAGCAGAACCTTCTGAAGTTGAAAATGAAATTGAGGAAGAAACTCCTCTCACTGTAGAAATGAATATTGATAGCCACGAACTGTCTAAAAATGAAGCCGAAGACTCACTAAATTAAAGACCATGTATCCGTTAAATCGTAATAGAAGAACAAGGAATTCATCCAGTATGAGGAGTTTACTCCAAGAGCATCATCTTACTCCCAATGATTTTATCGTTCCCTTGTTTGTCGTTGAAGGCAAACAACTCAAAGAAGCAATCCCCTCCATGCCCGGATATTTCAGATTGTCATTGGATTTGCTTGCAGCCAAAGCTGTCTCCCTTTGGAAACAAGATTTAAAAGCAATTTTACTTTTCGTCAAAGTTGCAGATCATTTAAAAGACAATAAGGGTACAGAGGCTTTAAATCCAACTGGTTTAATGCAACGTGCAATAAAAACAATCAAAAATGCGGTCCCTGAAATGATTGTCATGACGGATGTAGCTTTAGATCCCTATTCCTCGTTTGGGCATGACGGTATAGTTGAAAAAGGAAAAGTTCTTAACGACCCTACCGTAACTGTGCTGTCAGAAATGGCACTTTCGCATGCTCAAGCAGGTGCAGATGTAGTGGCTCCAAGTGATATGATGGATGGTCGTGTATTAGCTATACGAAACCAACTGGAAGATGCTCAATTTCATGACACTATGATTATGAGTTATAGTGCAAAATATGCTTCGGCTTTTTACGGTCCTTTTCGGGATGCTTTAGATTCAGCACCTGGATTTGGAGATAAAAAAACCTATCAAATGGATATTGGAAATCGACAAGAAGCTTTAGAAGAAACTCAACGAGATATCAATGAAGGAGCAGATATTGTCATGGTCAAGCCAGGCTTGGCCTACTTAGACATCATCAGAGATTTAAAAAACAACATTCAAACTCCTATAGCGGCCTATCAAGTAAGTGGAGAATATGCCATGCTCAAAGCCGCAGCAGCGCAAGGGTGGCTGGATCACGATCAGGTTATGCTGGAGCAATTACTTAGTTTTAAACGAGCAGGAGCACAACTCATCGCAACCTATTTTGCCGAAGAAGCCACCAAACTAATCTAAGTGTTGTACCAGTCGTAAAAATAACTTATATTTATTTTTTAGAAAATCCCAAATTGTGAAAAATGAAGCCCCTCATTTCTTTTGTTTTTTTATTGTTCCTGTCCTGTAGTGGAATAGATTTAATAGAGGATTATGTGCCACCAACTCTAAGAATCACAACTACAATCGAAAAAGCACCTGTTGGAGCCTCATTTAAACTTAATGCTTTCTATTTTAACAATATCGGTGACCGTGTAGAAGATGCATCTATACAGTGGACTAGTTCAAATCCTGAAATTATTTTCATAGAAACTACCGGAAAAGCTACAACTAAAATGGAAGGCACAGCTCAACTAACCGCTCAGACCGTTTCAGAGGAGGGCACAACCATTGAAGCTAAAATTAGTATTTCTGTAATCAGTAATGTCATATTGAATCCTGATCCTGAAACAATGATCCCATACACCGAAGAAAATGATAATACAATTTCCGCGTCAAGGACTCCAACACTTGACATAACAAACAGTATTTCTGAAATCTTTGAACAAACCAGTTATCAATTTGAAGTAGATTTTCAAGGTGAAAATGAAAACGCTACACCTGAATTAAACTGGAGCAGCTCGGATGATACCATACTCGAAGTGGATGAAAACGGTTTAGTGACTGCAATCACATCAGGTGTAGCAACTGTAACTGTTTCTGTTGTTGTTTCTGACACCACTATCCTTGTTCAAAATTATATCGAGGTGATTGCTATAATGATGGAAACCAAAACCTCTTACTCTGGAAATCTAGAAACTAAAAGCGGATACACACTTGAGGGAAGTTTTACTTTATCTGAAACAGATGACGGACTTCTTTTGAGTTTGGGTGAAGACTATAAAGCTTCAATTACCCTTCCTGGACTTTACGTTTATTTATCAAACAATCTCAACACAACACAACAAGCTTTTGAAATTGGAGCAGTTAGTGTTTTTAGTGGTGCTCATTCGTATCAACTTCCCACTTCAATTGGATTGATGGATTATCAGTATTTATTGTATTGGTGTAAACCGTTTAACGTCAAAGTTGGTGAAGCTAAAATTTATGATTAATGAAGAAGAATAACTTATACTTTACAATGATAGTACTATTCGCCTTTTACTATTCCCAAGCGCAATGGATTAATGAAAAAGGGAAGGGCTATTACAAAATTGGGAGCTGGTCATTACTTGCCAACGAACACTATACCGATCAGGGAAAAGTGGACCCCAATGCCACAAGAGGGCTCTTTATTAGTAGTTTCTACGCTCAATTAGGGTTTTTTAAAAAAGTTAATTTAATTGCCTACATTCCTTTTCTTGTCAAGAATTATCAGTTTGCTCAAGTTTCAAAAACTAATGGGAAAATTTATGAACCGAGGCAAGAATACAACGGTTTTGGTGACATAAATTTGGGGTTTGAATACGGTTTTAAAACAGAGGGGAAATGGGTGCTTTCATCCACAGTAACCCTTGGAATTCCATCAGGAAACGCTCATGGTGGAACTGACGGCAGTTATCAAACTGGAGATGGAGAGTTCAATCAACTAATCCAACTTAGCGTAGGGAGTGGATATGGTATTGGTAAACAAAATTTCTATTTGAAATCCTATTTTGGTATTAATAACAGATCTAAAGGATTTTCTGATGAAATTCATAGTTATTTTGAAACAGGCACCCAATTTATTAATAATAAACTTTTAATCCTTTCACGTTTGCATTGGATTAAACCTTTGTACAACGGTACATTAGATGCCTCAAATTCTAATGGGAGTATTTTTGCAAATAATGTAGAAAGTGTTATTCTAGGGGGGGAAATGGCTTTTAATCTTGGTGAAAAATGGGGTGTTTCTGCCACAGTAACACATCCTCTTTTTGGAAGGGTAATCTATAAAACACAAACTTTTTCAGGAGGTATTTTCTTTAATTTTTAGTTGCCATAAACTCTCTCAGGAGCAAAATGGTCAATAGAAATTGAAGTATCATGATTGGAAATCAACTCAGAAACTAGTTTCCCTGTGGCTGGTCCTAAACTCCACCCCATCATTGAATGCCCAGTAGCTAAAACTATATTTTTACATTTTGAATGTCGACCAATAAAAGGTAAGCCATCCGGTGAAAGAGGACGTAAACCACACTCAACACTATCAATAGCTTCTTGAGTAACATTTACTTGAGGATAATAATCTGATGCCGCTTGAGCAATGGCGGAAACTCGTCTTGAATTAATTTTATGATTGATCCCTGAAAGTTCCATTGTCCCCCCAAATCGTGTAAACCCTTGCATAGGTGTTACAGCGACCTTAGCCTCCAATAATATAGCTGGTACAGTGATTGCTGTTGGTTGATTGAGATTCAGTCTATATCCTTTCCCTGCCTGAACAGAAAGTTGAATTCCCAATTGTTTAAGGAGAGATTCGGACCAAGCACCGCTGGCAATAACCACCTCATCTGCCCGAATCTCTTGTTTTTGGGTGTGTACTGATTGAATCTGATTGCCTTTTGATTTAAAATGCGTAACCTCTTGCTCTAAAATAAATTGCACTCCTTTTTTCTTTAATACCCCAATTAAATTTTGCATAAATAATTCCGGTGTACTATGTGCATCGCTTTCATACCAAAAAGCGCCAGCAATATCCATAGCTATTCCAGGTTGCTTTTTCAGAACTTCTTCTGGGCTCAATTGTTTTATTTTTAAACCAAGATCTTTTGCTCGGGAAACTACCTCAGCTTCTTCTTTTTCAGCTTTAGATGTTTTAAAGGCCATTAAAAGACCTTTAGTTTCCAAATGAAAATCAAAGTAGGTGTTTTGTTGCATTTCAACATAAAGCTCTTTACTCAACAAATTGATGTCGAGTATGGCCCTCATCGACCTTTGAACATGAACAGGAGTACAAGATTTCATAAACCGTATCCCCCATCGAATTAAGTCACTATCCAAACGAGGTTTAATATAAAAAGGACTAGAAGCTTTAAACATCCATCTAAATCCTTTAGAAATCATCCCAGGAGCAGCCATCGGAATAATATGACTGGGAGTAAGGTAGCCCGCGTTTACATGAGAGGCGCCAGAATTAAGATTACTCTTATCTACGACTGTCACTTGATGCCCTTCTTGAGAAAGATAGTATGCTGTACACAAACCTACAACCCCACCACCGATAACAACAACATTCTTTTGGCTCATAATTATAACACTTGGAATCCTTTGACATAAGGATCGTCTGGGTCTAAAATTAGTTTATTATATCCTGTAACTCGTGCACTCCCTTGAATACTCGGTAATATTGCTTGATGTGATCCAACCTTGGTCACAGCTTCCACCCTCCCTTTAAATATAGACCCGATAAAGCTCTCATGAATGAAAGCATCGCCAACTTTTAATTTTCCTTTAGCAAACAACTGAGCCATCCTAGCTGAAGTACCAGTACCACATGGTGATCGATCAATAGCCTTATCTCCATAAAAGACAGCATTACTAGCGGTAACACCCTCTTGGGTTGGCTCTCCACCCCATAACACATGACTACAGCCTTTAATTTTATTGTCTAAAGGATGTTCAAAATGGTGTAGTAAGTTGATCTGAGAACGTAATTCCCTGCTCCAGGTGATTAACTGACTTGCAGTGTATTCTTTAATCCCTTTAAAATTTTCTTGAATATCAATGATGGCGTAAAAATTCCCTCCATAAGCGACATCAACGGAAAGAACTCCTAAATCTGAGCACTCAATTTGAAGATCCGTTGCTGATAAAAATGCAGGGACATTAGTGAACTTAACAGACTGAACTTTAGGTCCATGTCTTTGATATTCAGCAATAACAAGGCCCGCTGGAGTTTCAACTCTTAGTTTACCTTCTTGTATCGGCTCGATCAAATTCTCTTCTAAAAGTAGTGTAAGTGCCCCAATCAATCCATGACCACACATGGGTAAACACCCACTTGTTTCGATAAACAAAATACCAACATCATTTTTAGGATTCTGAGGTTGGTAATAAAAACTTCCGCTCATCATATCATGTCCTCTGGGCTCAAACATCAATCCGGTTCTAATCCAATCGTATTCTTCAACAAAATGAACTCTTTTCTCCCCCATATTGGAGCCTTTTAATTCAGGACTAGGAGACTTTACCAGACGTACAGGATTTCCAGCAGTATATCCATCAATACAATCAAAAATAATACGCTCTGTTTTTTTCATAAAGCTGAAGAAATTATTCTTCCATCAATTTTTCTTTCTAGGCCTAAAGGATTTTCATTTTTTAAAGCATCAGGAAGTAATTCATTGGGACAATCTTGAAAAGCAACGGGTCGAAGCCAACGATAGATCGAATCGGTCCCCACTGAACTAAATCTGCTATCAGTAGAAGCTGGATATGGACCTCCGTGTTGCATAGGTTGGGTTACAGCAACACCAGTTGGAACTCCTTGAAATAATATCCGTCCTACCTTAGACTGTAATTTTGAAAGAAGTTTCTTCGAAACTTCTTGATCTGAATTTTCTCCTAAAATAGTTGTAGTCAGTTGTCCTTCCATTGAAGCCGCTACTTTTAACATTTCATCATTTGATTTACATTTAACAACCAATGTAAAAGGACCAAACACTTCATCAGCCAAGCTCGAATCGGTTAAAAATTTTGACGCTTGAACTAATCCTACAGCTGCTTTACAACTTTTAGCAAAAAAAAGGGCATCAACTTGTTCTCCCTCATTTATTTTTCTTAGCTGTTTGTCGTATTGTTTTTGAATATTCTTGTGTACCATAGGTGGCAATTCTGCGCCCTCAATGGCATCACTTACTTCTTTTGCAAAATCAACACTATCTGAGGGATCACACACAACGATTATCCCTGGATTTGTACAAAACTGACCTGTACCTAGAATAACTGATTGAGCCAACCCTTCTGCCAAATTTGAATCTGTTTTTAATTTGTTTTCCAAAATAAAAATAGGATTAATACTTCCCATTTCAGCAAAAACTGGAATGGGCTCCTCTCTTTTTTGTGCCAAGTCATAAAGTGCTTTCCCTCCCGAAAAACTTCCTGTAAAACCAACTCCTTTAATCAAAGAATGAGAAACCAGCTGACTCCCTACTGAATGAGATTGACCACCTAAATGAGAGAAAATTCCTGAGGGTAATTTACATTTTTCAATTGCTTTATTGATTGCAACAGCAACCCGTTCACTCGTTCCAGCATGGTAAGGATGTGCTTTCACTAAAACAGGACAACCTGCAGCAAAGGCTGAAATTGTGTCTCCTCCTGCAGTAGAAAATGCTAAGGGAAAATTACTAGCTCCAAAAACCACTATAGGACCAATAGGGTAAAGCATTTTTCTCAGATCAGGTCCTTGTGTGTGAATACTAGCGTCAATAAAAGACCCCTCTTCTAACAATTCAACAAAGCACTGTATCTGATCAAGGGTTCTCTGAAACTCCCCATTTGCTCGTCCTTCAGGTAATGCAGATTCTTGTTGATAGGTGGCTGTAATTTCAGATTGTGCTAAAAGTAATTCTTCTTGAATTGTCTTTAAGAAAAGTATTCGATTTTTAAAACTCGTATGAGCAAAAAATTCAAAACTATCCGATGCTGCGCTTACAGATCGGTTCACTTGATCTGTTGTTGATTGCTGAAATTCTTCAGGAAGAAGTAAATCCGTATTGGGATTTCTCGTTTGAAATATTTCTGCATTTGAGTTGTCCTCCCATTTGCCTGCTACTAAATTCATTCCGCTTATCATTGGTATTTTTTGTAATCCAAGTTTTGTGGTCTTGTTTCTAAACCTTTTTTGATGATTTTTTGTACCTCTTCGTGAGCATTGCCAGTAAGAGGTAATCTTGGTGGTCTAACAAAGCCTGTTCCCAGTCCTGTAGCAACTTCACATAATTTTATGTTTTGAACTAGCTGTGGAGAAATATCCAATTCCAATAGGGGTAAAAACCAGCGAAATACCTGACGTGCCTTTTCCCATTCGCCTACTTTACAATAGGTATAGATTGCCACTGTTTCTTCTGGAAATGCATCAACCAATCCTGCAACCCAGCCAGTTGCACCCATCATCAAACATTCCATAGCAATTGTATCTACACCACAAAGAATTTTGAACCGATCACCAAAACAATTGATCATTCTTGTAATGTTGGTAGTGTCACGTGTTGACTCTTTAACCGCATTAATATTTTTATATTTCGAAAGTTGTTCAAACATATCTAGGGTTACCTCAATTTTATAATCAACTGGATTGTTGTAAATCATAATAGGGAGATTGGTATGTTCCGCAACAGCAGCAAAATAAGCAACTGTTTCTGTATCTGTTGCTTTATATCTCATTGGAGGGAGTAACATCAACCCACTTGCTCCTTCACGTTCTGATTTTTGAGCCAATTCAATTGCATCTTCAGTTGCTTGTTCAGCAATGTTCATTATTACTGGAATCTTACCTTCTACTCTTTTAATGGTTGTGGCTAATAATTCACTCCTTTCTGATGCGCTTATGGTACTTGCCTCTCCCAAAGTTCCTCCCAAAATTATCCCATGAACTCCTGCAGCTATCTGAGCATCTAAATTTTTTTTAAAAGCATTCAGGTCTAGTTGATGATTTTCATCAAATTGTGTTGTGATCGCAGGCATCACACCTTCCCATTTAAAGTTTTTCATTTTCGAATTTTAGTTCGTTCTATATAATTCAATGAATATAAGTTTTTTTAAAAAAGATTTATACCTTGAATAAAACATTTATTCATTTCTATGACCCAATCCTCAATCGATACTCCTTCATATTTTAAAAGTCCTATCGGGTGGATAAAAATTATTGAGAGTACGCTAGGTCTTACTTCTTTAAAATTTTCTGATACTACTTCGTTGGATTTAAAATTAGTGAATACCAGAATATCTAGACCATTAAATGAAGCATTAAGTCTTTATTTTAAAAATGGTAACTGGCTCAATAACCTCAGTATGAACCCTCAAGGGACACCTTTTCAAAAGGAAATCTGGGAAATTTTAAAACAAATTCCCAAAGGGAAAACAAAAACATATAAACAAATAGCCCTTTTGTATGGTGACTTGAATTCCATCAGGGCAGTTGCAAACGCAATTGGTAAAAATCCTATCATGTTATTCACTCCTTGTCATCGCGTAGTCGGAAGCAATGGCTCTATGACCGGTTATGCAGGAGGCATTGAAAAGAAGAAATGGCTTTTGGAACACGAAGGAGTATCCATCCAAAAAACATTAGATTTGTAATGCTACAAGACTTAATGAACAACTAATAAATTGGGGATGAAAAAATTTTTTAAAACTTCTGGTATAATACTGATTCTAATTTTTGGATTGCTTTATATTTCTGATTATAATTATTTACTTACAGCAATCTCCAAAATTTATCTCAAAGGTCATGCCACTGCCTTTTTATCTGATTATCAGTATTTTGAAAACAGACTACTCCCCGCCTCAAAAAACCCTCAGCCCTGGCCTCTCCATTCTGAATTTAATAGTGTGAGTATGACAGCTGCACAGGAACAAATCAACCTTGAGAATAAAACTGTTGCATTACTACTAATCAAAAATGACAGTATTTATTTTGAAAAATATTATAAAGACTATGGAATAGATTCAAAAAGTAATTCTTTTTCTATGGCTAAAAGTTATGTTGCTGCACTTCTTGGCAAAGCAATTATGGATGGATACATCCTAAGCTTAGATCAACCAGTAATTGATTTTTTACCCAAACTAAAAGGTGAGTTTGCTTCAGTGGTTACTGTTGGAGATCTTGCAAGTATGGCGTCAGGGCAAAAATGGGATGAGGCATATTACTCCCCTACCTCTGTTACTACTGCTGCCTATTTTGTGAAAGATTTGGGTAAACTGATCATGGACCAACCCATAGACCAAGCTCCGGGTAAATCGTATGAATACAAAAGCGGCACAACACAACTGTTAGGGATGGTCATTGCCAAGGCAACTGGAAAATCACTTACAGATTACCTTTACGAGAGCTTTTGGAACCCCATGGGCGCAGAACACGAATCATTATGGCAACTAGATAGTAATGAAAACGGAGTGGAAAAAGCCTATTGTTGTATTGCATCTAATGCAAGAGACTTTGCTCGTTTAGCAAAGCTTTATAAAAATCATGGCCGATGGGATGGCAAAGTATTACTTGACTCTACATTCATCTCCAAATCTATAACACCACGATTTAAAGAAAGTCCTCAATACGGCTACAGTTGGTGGTTAAAAAATTATAAGGGGCATCAAGTTTTTATGAATCGAGGACATTTAGGACAGTATGTTTTAACTTTTCCAAAGAAAAATTTAATCTTGGTAAGACTTGGACATAGTAAAGGCCCAGACGGCATATCGAGTGATCCATTTACTCCAGACATCTATCATTACATGGATATTGCACTAGAACTTAATCCAGATGCTAACACACCTTGATTTAAATAAAATTCTTTTTCTCGATATTGAAACTGTTCCACTTTATTCAGATTTTGATAAAGTGCCTGAAATAGAAAAAAATTATTTTTCTGAAAAAACGGCTTACCAGAGGAAGAATGAAATATCCCCTGAGAATTTTTATGATAGAGCAGGAATTTGGGCTGAGTTTGGAAAAATAATTTGTATTTCTGTTGGCTATTTTATTCCTCAGACCAATCCTAGAGAATTTCGGCTAAAAAGTTTTTTTGGAGACGAAAGAAAGCTTTTACTTGGATTTAGAGAATTAATCGAATCTCATTTTAACAGAATAAAACTCCGCCTTTGTGGTCATAATGCTAAGGAATTCGATTTTCCATTTATAGCTCGAAGAATGTTAATCCATCAGATTACATTGTCAAATACACTCTAACTATTCAATAAAAAACCTTGGGAAGTTCCCCATCTTGATACGCTTCATTTGTGGCGCTTTGGAGATTTTAAACACTATACCTCATTAAAATTAATGGCTTATGTCTTAGGAATTCCCTCACCCAAAGACGATATTGGTGGAAGTCAGGTAGCAACGGTTTATTATGAGGAACAAAATTTACAGCGTATCATTTCTTACTGTGAAAAAGATGTGGTAACCGTAGCTCAAGTATTTCTTAGACTACGAAAAGAATCTCTTTTAAGAGAAGAGGAAATTATCTTCAGCCAAAAAAAATAATTATATTTAATATCTTAAAAAAAGACAACATGGAACAAAACTTTGATGCAATAGTAGTTGGCACAGGTATAAGTGGAGGATGGGCCGCAAAAGAGCTCTGTGAAAATGGATTAAAAACCTTGGTGCTTGAAAGAGGCCGCATGGTAAAACATTTAGAAGATTATCCAACGATGCATATGGACCCCTGGGACATGAAAAATGGGGGAAGAACCTCTCAAGAAGATCTAAAAAAATATAATAAACAAAAAAGGTGGGGAGTAAATGAGGGAAATCGTCACTTCTATAACAACGATTCAGAATACGATTACGATGAAGACAAAACTTTTGATTGGATTCGTGGAACTCAGGTCGGTGGACGTTCACTAATTTGGGGGCGTCAGACCTATCGTTGGAGTGATGATGATTTTGGAGCTAACCTAAGAGATGGTATAGCAGTAGACTGGCCTGTGCGTTATAAAGACATTGCCCCGTGGTATTCTTATGTAGAAAAGTTTATTGGGGTAAGTGGTGAAGCACTTAACTTACCACAACTTCCTGATAGTGAGTTCCTCCCGCCTATGGAACTTAACTGTGTGGAAAAAGAAATACAATCCTCTGTTGCTAAAAACTATAGTGACCGAATTCTTACAGTGGGTCGCGTAGCGCATGTCACTCAAGGCACTAAATCTGACGGCGGTCGAACTCAGTGCCAGTTCCGCAATCGTTGTGATCGTGGATGTCCTTTTGGATCCTATTTTAGCTCCAACTCTTCTACGCTTCCAGCCGCTGAAAGGACTGGAAACATGACTCTTCGTGAAAATTCTGTAGTAACTGAAGTCATTTATGATGAAAAAACTCAAAAAGCCAAAGGAGTTCGCGTTGTTGATGCCTTAACAAAAGAAGTCTTGGAGTTTAACTCTAAGGTCGTTTTTATTTGCGCTTCTTCTATGGCCTCAACAGCTATATTATTAAACTCAAAATCTGATCGTTTTCCTAACGGTTTAGGTAACGATTCTGGAGAATTGGGTCACAACATCATGGATCATCAACTGGGAAGTGGTGCTTCAGGTTCTTTTGCAGGATTTGAAGATAAATACTACACCGGAAGACGCCCCAATGGATTTTACATTCCTCGCTTTAGAAATGTTGGAGGAAAGGACAAAAATGTAGACTTCTTGAGAGGTTATGGATATCAAGGAGGAGCAGGACGAGGAAATTGGGCTGATGCTACTGCGGAGTATAGCTACGGTACTGACTTTAAAAATGCCATACTTAAACCTGGTAAATGGAGTGTAGGAATGGGTGGTTTTGGCGAGGTATTGCCTTATCACGAAAATCGAATGTATCTAAATCACGACAAAATTGATCAATTTGGTTTACCCAAAATTGTCTTTGACGCTGAATTCAAAGAGAACGAAAAGAAAATGAAGGAAGACTGGAAAATACAAGCTGCTGAAATGCTAGAAAGTGCTGGGTGTAAAGACGTTAATATTTTTGATTCTAATGCTCCCATTGGTAAAGGAATTCATGAAATGGGTACTGCACGTATGGGACACGATCCAAAAACTTCAGTCTTAAACAAACATAATCAGATCCACAGTGTTCCTAATGTTTACATGACTGATGGTGCGTTTATGACATCTTCTGGAACCCAAAATCCTTCATTAACCTATATGGCATTTACTGCACGAGCTGTAAACCATGCTGTTTCTGAATTAAAGAAAATGAATCTTTAAAGTTAATTCCTTTTCATGACGGCTCGTCCAACAAAAAACAGTAACGAAACTTTATTGTTAGACGTTAAAGACCTTACACTTCAAATAGATGGTCAAAGACTGTTGTCTGATATTTCGGTTCAGTTGTCCCAGAATGAAATTCTGGCTCTAGTAGGTGAATCAGGAAGTGGAAAATCACTTTTAGCTCTTTCCTTTCTAGGTCTTCAACCAAAAAAAGCAATACTCACTGCCAATCGTCTATTGTTTGAACAACAGCCTTTACTATCGTTAGATACGAAACAATGGCAAAAATTACGCGGGAATAATATCAGTATGATCTTTCAAGAACCCCAATCTAGCCTGAATCCTTCAATACGATGTGGAGCTCAATTATTAGAGGTTCTTCAACAACATACAAGTCTGTCCAAAAAAGCCCAAAAGGCTAAAATTACAGAAGCGCTCTTAGAGGTACAACTCTCTGCCCCTGAACGAATTTTCAATTCTTACCCACATGAAATTAGTGGAGGCCAAAAGCAGCGTGTGATGATCGCTATGGCATTGCTCTGCCGCCCCCAATTACTTATTGCAGATGAACCTACTACCGCACTTGATGTTACTGTGCAAAAAGACATAATCGAACTTCTTAAGAGACTTCAAAAGAAAAGAAACATGAGTGTTCTTTTCATTTCTCATGACTTAGCATTGGTTAAAAAACTTGCAGATCGAGTCATGGTGATGTATCAAGGAAAAATAATTGAAGAAAACACCAGCCTAGGGCTATTTACTCAACCAATTGCCCCCTATACTAAAGGGCTACTTTTTGCTCGCCCTTCTACAAAAAAAAGACTTTTTCCACTACCAACCCTTAAAGATTATCAGGAAGGCAGTTTTGAAACCCACTCTCAAAGTAGCGAAGAGCGCACTAATAAGCATAATAAGATTTATAATCAACCCCCTCTTCTTGAGATCGAAGGCATTGAAAAAGTATATCAAAAGCGATCTGGTTTCTTTAGAAAAGTAGTTTTTTTTCAGGCTGTTGCTCCATTGAGTTTTTCTCTATATCCAAAGGAAACACTTGGCTTGGTTGGGGAATCAGGATGTGGTAAGTCTACCCTTGCAAGAGCCATCATACAACTTGACCCCCCTTCGGATGGTAAAGTTTTTTTTAGAGGGGTTGAAGTAAATCCTTCAGACAAAAAAATGATGCACTACATCAGACAGAAAATACAATTTGTTTTTCAAGATCCTTACGCTTCACTCCATCCACTTAAAAGCATAGGGAATGCTATTCAAGAAGTATTGGAATATTACTCAAAAGAGAATTCCCACACTCGGACGATTGAGCTTTTGGAGCAAGTAGGTTTACCATCAAGCTTTTACTCCCGTTTTCCTCACGAGCTTTCTGGGGGTCAACGTCAAAGAGTTGTTATCGCTAGAGCTTTAGCAACTGATCCAGAAGTGCTTATTTGTGATGAAAGTGTTGCAGCACTGGACATCTCTGTACAGGCACAAGTTCTGAATTTACTCAATCATCTAAAAGAAGTGTTGGGTCTGAGCTATTTATTTATCTCTCACGATTTAGCAGTAGTAAAATATATGTCAGACCGGGTAATGGTCATGCAAGAAGGTAAATTAGTTGAGCTTCAAGAAGCAGATGCACTGTATTTAAAACCTCAAAACAGTTATACTAAAAAGCTTATTGCTGCGATTCCAAACTAGATTTAGGTTGACGGATTTGGTATGGATTCATGAATTTCATTTATTGCCTCCAAAATCTCATCACTAAGATGAATACTCGCAGTGCCAATGTTCTCTTTAAGTTGAAAGAGGTTTGTTGCTCCAATGATATTGCTTGTAACAAAGGGGCGGTCGTTTACAAAAGCTAAAGCAAGTTGTGTAAGGGTTAAGTCATTACTTTCAGCCAAATCATGATACAACTCAACTGCCTTTTTACAAGGGTCTGAACTATAACGATCATAATGTGGGAAGAGTGTTAGTCTTGCTTTCTCAGGTTTTACACCTTGTCTATATTTCCCTGAAAGAACACCAAATGCAAGAGGTGAATAGGCCAAAAGACCAACCTCCTCTCGGTGGCTAACCTCAGCATTACCAACCTCAAAGGTCCTATTGAGTAATGAATAGGGGTTTTGAATGGTCCTAACACGAGGTCGTTCGGGACCTGCAGCATTTAAAAACCCCATAGTACCCCAAGGAGTCTCGTTTGAAAGGCCTAGGTAACGGATATTTCCTTTTTGAACATGCCTATGTAACGCATCCAAGACCTCTTCAAAATTTTCTTTCCATAACTCTCCTCTTTTGAAGTCATATCCTCTTTTTCCAAAAAAATTAGTTGGTCGCTCAGGCCAATGCAGTTGATACAAGTCTATATAATCCGTTTGAAGTCTTTTTAAACTGTTTTCAACGGCGGTATCGATTGATTTTTTTGAATAGGAATCGTCTGTTCTAATATGCTTTGTAAATGCAGCAGGTCCTGCTATTTTAGAAGCTAAAATAATTTTATCTCTTCGATTTGATTTTTTAAACCAAGTCCCAATAAAACGTTCCGTATCTCCCTGTTCTTCTTGCCTTGGAGGAATAGGATACAACTCGGCAGTATCAAAAAAATTGACACCCTGCTCAAAGGCGTAGTCCATTTGATCATGACCTTCTTGTTCTGAGTTCTGTCTTCCCCAAGTCATAGTGCCCAAACAGATTTTGCTCACTTTGATTTGTGAGCCTGGCAAAAAATTATATTCCATTAGTTTGTTTCTAAAAGTGATGTTATTTCGTCAAATGAAGGGCTCAAAACCACTTCAATTCTTCTGTTTGCAGCACGCCCCTCTAGTGAACTATTTGGAGCTATTGGGACAAACTCACTTCTCCCTGCTGCTGTAAGGTTTTCAGGTAAAATTTGATTGTTTTGAAGAAGGATATTGACAACTGCCGTTGCACGTTTTGTAGAGAGATCCCAGTTAGATTCTAGTTGGCCTTTAGGCGAAAAAGGAACGTTATCAGTATGTCCCTCAATTAAAATTGAGATATCGGGATTTTCCTCCAGTACTGCAGCAAGTTCCTGTAATGCTTTTTTCCCTTCAGGCTCAATATCCCAACGACCAGACTTAAACAAGAGTTTATTTTCCATAGATACATAAACTTTACCGTTTCGTTGCTCTACAGTCAATCCTTTACCTTCAAAATTCAATAGCGCATCTGTAAGTCGTTCTTTCAGTTGGTTCAATGCTTGCTTTTGATTTTGAATCATTTCTTCTAATTGCTCTACTCGATCTGATCTTGACTGAAGCTCTGTTTTTCTGAGGGCAATTTCTTTAAGAAGTGCATTATTTTCGGCAATACTGCTTTGGATTTTATCTTCACTATTTTCTTTTAGAAGGATATATTTATCTTCCCACTCCTCTATTTGATTTAAACCAATCTTGATACTGTCTCGTGCGCGATTAAGATGAGACTTTACTTCATCAAGATCACTGCTCAAAAGATCCCAGGATTGCTGTAATGAATCTCTTGACTTTTCTGAGGAATTACGCGCTATTTTGACTTTAGCATATCTCGTTTCTAAATCATTAAAGACTTTAGTTGATACACAGCTTGAGAAAGCTAAAATCAAAAGAATAAAGACAACTAATGAAGAATGTTTCATAATTAAAATTTGAGTTCAAGTCCTACAGGACAATGATCTGAATGTTTGGCTTCAGGTAAAATAAATGAACGGACTATCTTTTTTTCAAGGTTTTTACTCACCAAAGCGTAATCTATTCGCCATCCCTTATTATTATTTCTGGCATTTGCTCGATAGCTCCACCATGAATATTGGTGTGGATCAGGATTTAAATGACGGAATGAATCTATAAAACCTGCCTTCAAAAAATTATCAAGCCACTCTCTTTCTTCAGGCAAGAATCCTGAAACGTTTTTATTTCGAATTGGGTCATGAATGTCTATTGCTTGATGGCATATGTTATAATCTCCACAAATAATTAGATTAGGATGATCACTTTTGAGCTTATTGATATACTCCTGGAATTCATCCATAAATTGAAATTTATAATCCAATCTTGCCAAATTTGTACCGGAGGGGAGATATAAACTCATTATGGATACCTCATCAAAATCGACCCTTAGTATTCTGCCCTCAAAATCCATATGGTCTATACCGCTCCCATAAGTTATGTTATTTGGTTTTTTTCTTGAAAAAATTGCAACCCCACTGTAGCCTTTCTTTTGAGCTGAAAACCAATAGTGGTGATACCCCATTTGCTCTAATATAGAGGTCTCCACTTGATCCTCCATAGCTTTGGTTTCTTGGATACAAATGACATCAGCTTGAGTAGCCTCCAACCAAGTGGTAAAGCCTTTTTTAAAAGCGGCTCGGATTCCGTTAACGTTAAAGGAGAGTATTTTCAAGTAACTTTTTTACGAATATAAAAAATCCAAATGGTAAGTGAAACTAAATTTGAATTGTAGATCTATTCATTAAAAAGAACTTTAAAGCTTTCTTAATAGAGAAGCTATTGAAACTTGATCTTGTATAGTTGCTTTCAAATCTGCTATAGGAATTCGTTCTTGCTTCATTGAATCTCGCTCTCTTAAAGTAACAGTCTGGTCTTCTAAGCTTTGATGGTCTACAGTAATGCAATAGGGGGTTCCTAAAGCATCTTGTCTTCTGTAGCGTCTTCCCACAGCGTCTTTTTCATCATAAACAACTTGGAAGTTCCATTTTAAGTCCTCTACTATGGTTCGAGCGAGTTCAGGCAAACCGTCCTTTTTAACCAAAGGTAAAACTGCTGCTTTATTTGGTGCTAGGGCGAAGGGAAACTTCAATAAGGTTCGGGTTGCACCTCCTTCTAAGGTCTCTTCGGTTAGTGCATTTGAAAAAACAGCAAGAAACATTCTATCCAATCCTATGGAGGTTTCCACTACATAAGGAACATAGTTTTCATTGCGTTCAGGATCAAAATACTGCAATTTTTTACCTGTAAATTTTTCGTGACTGGAAAGGTCAAAATCTGTTCTAGAGTGTATCCCTTCCAATTCTTTAAATCCAAAAGGAAAACGAAACTCAATGTCAGAAGCTGCATCAGCATAATGCGCTAATTTTTCATGGTCATGAAATCGGTATTTTTCTTCCCCCATACCCAAGGCGAAATGCCATTTCATTCGGTTTTCTTTCCACTGGTTATACCATGCTTCTTGAGTTCCTGGAGGAATAAAAAATTGCATTTCCATTTGTTCGAACTCTCGCATTCTAAAGATGAATTGTCTGGCAACAATTTCATTCCTAAAGGCTTTCCCGGTTTGTGCAATTCCAAAGGGCAACTTCATTCGACCCGTCTTTTGCACATTGAGGAAGTTAACAAAAATTCCCTGAGCAGTTTCAGGACGCAAATACAAATCCATGGCGGTATCTGCTGAAGCACCAAGTTTAGTTCCAAACATCAGATTGAACTGTTTGACATCAGTCCACTCTCTAGAGCCTGACTCTGGGCACGAAATTTCCAATTCTTCTATCAAGGCCTTTACGTCTGTTAAATCTTCTTTTTCGAGCGATTGACCTAATCGTTTTAGAATAGCTTCTACTTTTTCTTGATTGGCAAGTACTCTGGGGTTGGTTTCCCTAAATTGAGTCTCATCAAAAGAGCTACCAAAACGCTTGGATGCTTTTTGAATTTCCTTTTCAATTTTAGCTTCAATTTTAGCGACATAATCTTCGATTAAAACATCAGCTCGATACCTTTTCTTTGAGGTTTTATTATCGATCAAAGGATCATTGAAGGCATCCACATGCCCTGAAGCTTTCCAAGTGGTGGGGTGCATGAAAATAGCAGAATCAATTCCTACAATATTTTCATTGAGCTGAACCATAGCTTTCCACCAATACTCTCGGATGTTATTTTTTAAAGCGGCTCCATTTTGAGCATAATCATAAACCGCACTGAGCCCGTCATATATTTCACTTGAGGGGAAGACAAATCCATACTCTTTTGCATGGGAAATTACTTTTTTGAATTGATCTGTTTGCTGCGTCATGGCGCAAAAATAATTCTTTTTGTTATTTTTAGAAGGGTCTAGATCTTATTCTATGAAAAAAAATAAATCCATCGTTTTTCAAACCTTAGTTGACTTTATCTTTCCCAGGCATTGTTACGGTTGTGAAACCAATCTTGAGTTCTATGAAGAATTTTTGTGCTTAAGTTGTCAAATTAATTTACCCCTTACTAAATTGCATTTAACCAAAGAGAATCCACTTTTTCAGAAAATTAAATCTCGATTCACTCTTCAAGCCGCAACGAGTTTGTTTTATTTTGAAAAAGATGGGGTCTTGTCCCGTTTAATCCATTTATTTAAATATAAGGGGGCTAAAAAAATCGCTGTGTTTTTAGGAGATTGGCTAGGTGAAAGTATCGCAGAAAGCCCATTTTTTAATGAGGTAGATGGAATTGTTCCAGTTCCCCTTCATCCTGCAAAAAAAAGAAAAAGAGGTTATAATCAATCCTACATAATCGCAACTGCCCTATCTAATAAAATGAAACTTCCCCTTTTTTCTGATCTATTAATTCGAGTGAAAAATACTACCGCATTAGCGCTACTTGGTGAGTCAGAACGAGAACAAGAGGTCAAAAATGCATTTAAATTAAATCCTAAAAAAACATCCCACCCGCAACATCTACTTTTAGTTGATGATGTATTGACCACAGGATCTACCCTCGCTGCCTGTGCTTCTGCTTTATTCGTTAATCATAATATAAAATTAAGTATCGCAGTGCTAGCTTGTAGGTTGTGAATAGAATATTGCTTTATTTTGTGGGGATTATTTGAATAATGAGACTTGCTTTAAATTTTATTCTTTTTACTGGGCTTTTGTTGTCCACTGTACAATGTGCAAAACGTGCGTCGCCAACTGGTGGCCCCAAAGACTCCATTCCTCCAGTGCTAATCAATGCTTCTCCCAAACTAAACACAATCTTTTTTGACAAAGAAGAAATAAATCTAACATTTAATGAATACATAACACTAAAGGACATCAATAAGCAATTAATTATTTCTCCTCCTTTAAATTCAACCCAGTATAAGGTATATCCTGTTACTGGTGCTTCAAAAAAGGTAACCCTTAAATTGCTTGATACGCTTTTAGATAACACTACCTATACTTTCAATTTTGGCGAAAGTATTACAGACTTTAACGAATCTAACCCCACTTCTTATTTGACCTATACCTTATCAACTGGTCCTACTATTGATTCACTGTACATTCGAGGTCGTGTCACGGATGCTTTTGAACTTGAAACAGAAAGGTTTATCTCGTTACAGCTTTACCCAGTTGATAGCACCTATAATGATTCTGTAATCTATACCCAAAAACCACTCTATGTAACAAGTACTTTAGACACTACGATATACCGTTTTCAAAATCTCAAAGCAGGGAATTATGCCATAATAGCCTTGGAAGATAAGTCAGGGAACTACTTTTTTGATCAAAGTGTAGATAAAATAGGTTACAAAAAAGAGCTTATTGAATTACCTAAAGACTCAATTATAGACTTGCGTTTGTTTAAAGAACGTACCAATTTTTTTTGGGATCAGCCTTACTTTGTCAATGATCATCACATTATTTTATCCTATTATGGAGACCGAGATAATGAGCCCTTCAAAATGGTTAGTAATGTTCCCGAAAGCTTTGAATCCTTAGTAACTCAAAGCAGAGAAACAGATACCTTAAATTATTGGTTTAAAGGGGCTGAACTGGATTCTTTACAATTTGAATTTAACATTAAAGATTCATTACAAATAAAGACAGTTCAGTTTAACAATCCAACTCCTGATTCGTTGGTGATTGATAAACTTACTTCTGGCTCTTTACGTCTTCAAGAAAAGTATGAACTAAAGAGTAACCTCCCCATAACCCTGGTAAATTCTGAGCAAGTAATCGTCACTAATGTAGATTCTATCCAAATCCCTGCGGTGTTAAAACTTCAAGAAAACTATGATCGAGTTACCATTGATTTTGAGGTAATTCCCAATGATCGATATGAAATCACACTTTTGCCCAATGCGTTGGTTGATTTTTGGGGAAACACCAACGACACACTAGTTTATCGAACTTCAACTAAAAAAATTGAGGACTATGGAAATATTTTTTTGCGGGTTCAGCATCAAAGTCCCCATCCCTACATTATCGAACTCTTAAAAAACGATGATGTTATTCGTCGTTTTGACACCCCTGTTGAAGGGAATAATTACCGGTTTGAATTACTTGATGCAGGAAATTATAGAGTCCGGCTTATTGAAGATCCCAACGAGAACAAACTTTGGGATACAGGGAGTTACTTAGAAAAAATTCAACCTGAAAAGGTAATTTATTATTGGAAAGAAATTGATCTTAGAGCCAATTGGGATATGAATGAAATATTCAATACAAGTCAAAATTATCCCGATCTTCCAGAAAGCGCAACTGCTTCCGGAGTTCTTGAAGTTCAAGATAATCCAGCTCAACCTTAATATGTGTTTTAGCAGTTGAAGGCTTCCCTGAAATTGAGTGCCCTAATCCATTATAAACAGAGGAGTGTCCCGGATACTCATGTCCTTTTTCATCCTGACCTACCCTATTGACTCCAGCAACATAAGATAGGTTTTCTATAGCTCTGGCTCGTAATAAAGTATCCCAAGCATGAATTCTCGGTTTAGGCCAATTGGCTACAAAAAGAAGTAGATCATAATCTTGTGTATTCCGTGACCAAACAGGGAACCTTAGGTCGTAACAAATCCGTAAACAAATTTTCCATCCTTCATAATCAAACAACCCATCGTTTGCCCCTGACTGATACACTTGATGTTCTCCGGCTAAGGTGAATGTATGGCGTTTGTCATAATACATTATTTTTTTGAACGGGGTAACAAAGACAAAACGATTATAGTAATAAGGTCCCTCTTGGATCACCAAACTACCCCCAATTGCAGCTTCCAATTTTATTGACCACTCTTGTAACCACCTCATACTGTGTCCATCCATAGGTTCTGCAACGACTTCTGGATTCATAGTAAATGCAGAAGTGAACATTTCAGGTAATAAAATTAAATCTGTAGGCGACTGTATTTTTTGAAGCTGCAGCTCAATATGAGCCCTATTCTCCAAAGGAGCTTCCCAAAAAAGGGGTATTTGTAAGGCCGTTATATGGAGTTTTAATTTCATTATAAATTAGAAGCTTGACAAATTGATTATCCTTAAATTTATAACTATTATAAAATCTAATTCCACTATGCTACACAAAATTTTAATACTTGTTTTACTTTTTAGCCAGAATTTTAGTTTTAGCCAATCTTATTTCCCTCCAGCAAATCAATCTTGGGAAACAAAAAATCCAAAGGTATTCAATCTCAAAAAAGCAACTTTAGACAACGCAATAGATTTTGCTAAATCTAACGAATACAGTGGCGAACGTGATCTTCGAATTGCTATACTTAAAGGCTTTGCTAAAGAACCTTACCATCAAATTTTAGGCCCTACTAAAAAGCGTGGTGGGCCAGCCGGTATCATCCTGAAAAACGGGTATCAAATCGCTTCTTGGGGAGAAACCAAAAGCGTAGATATGACCTTTAGCGTAACCAAAAGTTACCTCTCTACTGTAGCTGGACTTGCTGTAGATCGTGGATTTTTTAAACCAACTGATACCGTAGCAAA
>JAQWHT010000130.1 GCA_029249225.1 Flavobacteriaceae bacterium | reverse complement strand
GTTGCTGTTGCTCTGGGTCTGTAACATAAAAAAAGCTTTACATTTTAGTAAAGCTTTGAAAAAAGAGTGATCGCGATAGGATTCGAACCTATGACCGTCTGCTTAGAAGGCAGATGCTCTATCCAGCTGAGCTACGCGACCTTATTTCGGTTGCTTATTAAGCTTTTTGATTCTTAATAAACGGTTGCAAATATAAATCTAATTTATAAAAAATAGACTGTTTTACTAAAAAGGTGGCCCATAGTCTTTCTAAGTCTTTTAATTCGATCCGATACTCGTTTGGAGGCGGCTGTTTTTTTTACTAAAGTTTAAAGTTGAATCCTTCATCAATTTTTTGATTGTATTTTTCTTCGTCAAATTTGTATAAAAAAGCTCCCTTTTTTGAGGTGGTTTTATCTTTTTCTTCTAAACGAATTAATATCTCCAAAGCATTTATTTTATTGATGAAATTTCTTTTGTCCAATTTTTCATTGAGAATGGATTCATACAGATCTTGAAGTTGTCTCATGGTAAATTTTTCTGGAAGCAACTCAAATCCAATGGGATTCGTCAGCGCCTTTCGCTTGAGCCGTTCCAGCGCCTCTGCAATCATTTGCTGATGATCAAAAATGGGGGTAGGCGCTTGAGACAATGGAAACCACTGGGCATCATGCGCTTTATTGAGTTTAAAATCGTGTTGTGCAATATTTATCAAAGCAAAAAATGCGACTGAAATTGTCCGTTCAACAGGATCTCTCCCCAGCGCGCTATAGGAGGATACTTGCTCCATATAGATGCTGTCCAAACCGGTCAATTCATGGAGTACTCGATTGGCAGCTTGATCCAGGGTTTCATTCTTTTTTAAAAACCCTCCCATCAAGGACCAAGCACCTTTTTGTGGTTCAAAATCTCTTTTAATTAAAAGAATTTTTAGGCCCTCACGGTCAAATCCAAAAATTACACTATCAACTGCTACGAGTACCTTATCCTCTGAATTATAATGCCGTATTAAACTCATCAACGGGTTAATTTGGATGGTTTTAAACTATGGAATGTCATATGTAAAGGTACCTTCAATTGTTGTCTAACTTAATAAAAAAAAAACAGTTGCTATTGGAATTTTTTCAAATATGTGTTAATTTAACACTTAAATAAATCAATTATTAGTTAATCGTCAAAAGGAAATTGTCCAATTTTAAAAGAAACCAAATGAATTCTCTATCAAAACTATCCCTATTCATTCTAATGGCAGCTCATTCAATATCGGCTGTTGCACAATCGAATGTAAACGTATCCTTGGAGCTGAATGCTGATTCTCCTCAAATAAGTAAACACATCTACGGTCATTTTGCAGAACACCTAGGGCGTTGTATCTACGGTGGATTTTATGTTGGAGAGGATAGCGAAATTCCCAATTTAGATGGCGTCAGAAAAGACATTATAGCGGCACTTAGAGAAATGAAAATCCCAAATTTGCGATGGCCGGGAGGTTGTTTTGCTGATACTTACCATTGGAAAGACGGAATTGGAGACAAAGCCAGTCGACCTACCATCGTTAATCAATGGTGGGGAGGCGTAACAGAAGACAACAGTTTTGGTACCCATGATTTTCTAAATCTTTGCGAAGCCTTAGAAACTGAACCCTATATCTCCGGTAATATTGGTAGTGGAACGGTGCGCGAATTTGCGGACTGGATTCAATACGTCAATCACGATGGAGTAAGTCCAATGGCAGACCTCAGACGAGAAAACGGAAGAGAAAAGCCTTGGGACGTGCGCTTTTGGGGGCTGGGTAATGAAGCTTGGGGTTGTGGAGGTCACATGACTGCTTCGTATTATGCAAACCTCTACCGCCAATACGCAACCTATATGACAGATTGGAGCAATTCAAGTGATCTGTATCGGGTTGCCTCAGGTGCGAGTGATGGCAATTACAATTGGACCGAAGTATTAATGAAAAACATTCCCAAAAACTTAATTGAAGCCGTTGCCCTTCACTCCTATTCTGTAATTGATTGGAGCAACAAAGGGTCTGCAACAGAATTTAGTGATACCCAATATTTTCAAACCATGCAGCGCGCCTATAAGATGGAAGAATACATCAGCAAACACGCTGCCATCATGGATCAATACGACCCTGAAAACACGATTGACCTTATTGTCGATGAATGGGGCGGTTGGTATGATGTAGAGCCTGGAACCAATCCTGGCTTTCTCTATCAGCAAAACACCATGAGAGACGCCATGATTGCAGGAATGACACTCAATATTTTCAACAACCATGCAGAGCGTGTCAAAATGGCGAACCTCGCTCAAACTGTCAATGTATTGCAAGCCGTTATTTTAACCGAAGGGGAAAAGTTAATTTTAACGCCAACCTATCACGTGCTTAAAATGTATGCGGTTCATCAAGATGCCCAGTTGATTCCGGTTAACTTTGAAACCCCTCTTTTTGAAAAAATGGGGGAATCCCTTCCTGCACTGAGCATTTCTGCCTCCAAAAACCAAAACAATCAAATTCACATTTCTTTAGTCAATATTGATGACACCCAAACGCATGAAGTTTCTATAGACGTAGCTCAGCTGGGTGTCAATGAATTTGAAGGAAGTATTTTGGTTTCTAAAGCCCTTCAGGATTATAATGATTTTGACAATCCTGAAGTGATTACACCCAAACCCATGAAAAATATCAAGGTAAAAAAGGGCATCGCTACCGTTGAGCTTCCTCCCTTTTCTGTAGTTGTTTTAGAAGGCAAATAAGCCTTTATTTTAAGCAGGAAATTGAATTGTTTTTAAAATGAACTTAAATAAAGGTTTTGTTTGCGGTTACTTGGCGATTTTCGCCTTGAGTATGGGTTGTACTAATCAAGAAACTGTAGCTTCAAACAAGACCCCCTCCTTTTATCCCATCCAGCCGGTACTTATCAAAAACATTAAGTTAACAGACAGTTTTTGGCTTCCTACCATTGAAAAAGTTCAGCAAAAAACCATACAATACGCTCTAGACAAGTCAGCAGAGGAAGGGCGCTTTGAGAATTTTTTACTCGCTGGAGGAAAACTCAAGGGCAACGTAATGGGAGCCATGCCTTTTGATGATACGGATGTGTATAAAATCATTGAGGGAGCATCAAATTCTTTGCTTAGTGCACCCAACCCAAAGCTGGAACAACAACTTGATTCCATCATTGAAATTATTAAAATTGGACAAGAGGAAGACGGCTACCTGACCACCTGGAGAACCATCAACCCTTCTAAACCTCCCGCCACCTGGGTAGCGGTTGATGAAGGAAAACGTTGGGAGCATCTGGAAATGAGTCATGAAATGTACAACCCTGGACACCTCTACGAGGCTGCAGTGGTTCATTATCAAGCCACCGGAAAAAAGAATTTTTTAGACATTGCGATCAAAAACGCAGATTTAATTGTAAAAACCTTCGGTGACGAACCGGGTAAAATTAAAGCAGTCCCCGGACATCAAATTATCGAAACGGGTCTGTTAAAACTATACGGAGTTACAGGCAATTTATCCTATAAAAAAATGGCCAGGTACTTCCTAGACCAAAGAGGTAAAAAGGAACACCACAAACTATTCAACGCATATGCTCAAGACCATCTTCCCGTTGTGGAGCAAAAAGAGGTTGTGGGTCATGCGGTACGTGCGATGTATATGTACGCTGCTATGACGGATATTGCTGCCATTGATCACGATGAATCCTATTTGGGAGCTGTTAACGCCCTTTGGGAAAATATGGTCTCCAAAAAGATGTATTTGACTGGAGGCATTGGCGCGCGCCATGACGGAGAAGCATTTGGGGATAATTATGAATTACCAAATTTAACAGCTTATAACGAGACCTGTGCTGCGATAGGTTCGGTGTATTGGAATCACAGACTTCATCAGCTTACGGGAAAAGCCGAATACTTTGATGTCATTGAGAGGACACTCTACAACGGCTTACTTTCGGGCTTATCCCTGGACGGAACTCAATTTTTTTACCCCAATGCTTTAGAATCGGATGGGGTGTATAGGTTCAATAGAGGACAATGCACCCGTCAGGATTGGTTTGATTGTTCGTGCTGTCCAACCAACATGATTCGCTTTCTTCCTTCCCTACCCAACTTACTTTATTCCACTTCTTCAGAAAGTATTTATGTAAACCTTTACGTCAGCAATGAAGCACAGCTGACAATGGCTGACACTACAATCGAACTGCTACAAACGGCTCAAATGCCCTGGAACGGAGCGGTTTCAATTAGGGTAAACCCTTCAGAAACCTCTGAATTTTCCATAAAACTAAGAACACCTTATTGGTCTCAAAATTCGGTGCTTCCTTTTGACCTGTACACATTCAACACCAGCATAGACGAAAAAATTCAGCTAACACTAAATGGTAAAACCATCCCTTTCGAAATTGAAGGGGGGTATATTACCCTTCAAAGGAAATGGAACAAAGGGGATACTATAGCACTTTACTTTCCAATGAAAGCAAGGGCTGTAGCGACCCAAGCTGTGGTGACAGAAAATCAAGGGAAAATTGCAATTGAAAAAGGACCCATAGTGTATGCTTTCGAAGAAATTGACAATAGGTTGCCTTTGGAACAGATGGAAATCCCATCCGAAGGACCCTACCAAACCCAATTCCAAAAAAAAGTACTCAACGGAGTGGAAGTGCTAAGCATCAACAATTACAAAGCAATTCCTTACTACTCATGGTCTAACAGAGGAATCGGTAAAATGAAAGTATGGGTCAACGAACAAAAATAATTTTGAAATTATGAAAACCACCTTACAGTATTTGAAAAGCCTATTCTTGCTCCTCATTGTCCAACAGCTGATGGCTCAAGAACCAATTTTGGAAATCGACGCCTCTAATTATCAGGCTGAAATTGCACCCACTATGTACGGTATTTTTTTCGAGGACATCAATTTTGCTGCCGATGGAGGACTCTATGCAGAGCTTGTTAAAAACAGATCTTTTGAATTTACCCTCCCTAAAATGGGATGGCTAGAACCCAATTCGGATCGTCACTCCTACAATTCAGAATCGGGCATATCGATGGTAGTTCAGCAATCCATCAAAGCAACCAACACGAATTTCCTTAGAGTTCAGGTAACAAATGCGAAAGGATACGAGTTGATAAATGAAGGGTTTAGAGGTATGGGAATCAAAAAAAATGAATCCTATGACTTTTCAATCTCTTGTGCAAATCCTCTTGGCATCACAAAAATTATAGCTGAAATAATCGATGAAGATAAAAAGGTGATCGGATGTACTTCAATCGAACCTCGTATTGGACAATGGACCTCTTACGAAACCTCCTTTAAAGTCTCAGCAACCGTTGAAAAAGCTCAACTTAGATTGCGTTTTGAAGGAAAAGGAAGTATTGATATCGACTTCGTTTCGCTGTTCCCTCAAGACACCTGGAAGGGGAGAAAAAAAGGGCTTCGTAAAGATCTTGTTCGCTTGATTGACGATTTAAACCCTGGTTTTTTGCGCTTTCCTGGAGGATGTATTGTAGAAGGACGCACATTGGAACGTCGCTACCAATGGAAAAAGACCGTGGGCCCTGTAGCTGACCGCACTTCTTTAATCAATCGTTGGAATACGGAATTCAATCACAGGTTGACCCCTGATTACTTTCAAAGTTTTGGAATAGGCTTTTTCGAATATTTTCAGCTGGCTGAGGATTTAGGTGCAGCCCCTTTGCCGATTCTTGGATGTGGTATGGCTTGTCAATTCAATACCGGAGAATTAGTCCCTATGGACGAACTGGATCCTTATATTCAAGATGCCCTTGATTTAATCGAATTTGCAAACGGATCCAAAGACACCCCCTGGGGTAAACTGCGCCATGTAATGGGACATCCTGAACCGTTTAACATGAAATACATCGGCATTGGAAATGAACAATGGGGACCAGAATACATCAAGCGCTACAAGGAATTTGATAAAGCCATAAAAGCCCAATATCCTGAAATAATTGTAGTGTCTGGATCAGGGCCCTTCCCTGACGGAGATTTTTTTGAGTACGGCTGGAAAGAACTCAAAGAATTAAATGCAGCAATTGTAGACGAACACTACTACAGATCACCCGAATGGTTTAGAGCCAATGCAGACCGCTACGACTCCTACGACCGAAACGGGCCTAAAGTTTTTGCAGGTGAATACGCAGCCCAATCGGTAGCCATCGCCAGTCCAGAAAATGAAAACAATTGGGACTGTGCCCTCTCAGAAGCAGCTTTTATGACGGGTATAGAGCGAAATGCAGATCTCGTCACCATGACGTCTTACGCCCCGCTTATGGCTCATACCGAAGGATGGCAATGGAAAACAGATTTGATTTGGTTTAACAACTTAACCTCCTACGGAACACCCAGTTATTACGTTCAAAAAATGTATGGACAAAATGCAGGTACCCAACTGTTACACACTGTCCTCAATGGAGAAAAAGCGATCGGTCAAGAGAATTTATACGCCTCTTCGGTATTTGACGAAAAGACCAACGAAATCATAGTTAAAGTGGTCAACACCAATACAAACACTAACAAAATTAAAATAGACCTTAAGGGACGATCCGTTGAACCCCAAATTGTGACCGAAACATTGGCTTATCCTGAGCTTGATGCGGTCAATAGTATAGCGTTTCCTTCAAAAATTAGCACAAAAATTTCAGAACAGCCTTGGAACACAAAAACCAATCGCATCACTCTTGCTGCTCAATCATTCACGGTTATTAAATTCAAATTAAACTAGTCATGGAGGCCTATGTAATCGGATTGGATTATGGTACAGATTCTGTTCGGGCAGTTTTACTCGACACAGTAAGCGGAAAACAAATAGCCACCGCTGTCCATTATTATACCCGATGGAAATCCTTAGCCTATTGCATCCCCATTGAGAATCAATTCAGACAACATCCGCTGGATCATATCGAAGGTTTAGAGCGTACCGTAAAGGAGGTGGTAAAAAAAGCCGAGGTACCGGCGGCAGCCATCAAGGGAATCACTATAGACACTACAGGCTCCTCCCCCTTACCCCTAGCCGAGGACGGGGAAGCCTTGGCATTTAAAAAAGGATTTGAAGAAAATCCCAACGCCCAGATGATCCTATGGAAGGACCATACCGCAATCCAAGAAGCCGAAGAAATTAATGCACTATCAAAAAACTGGGGAGGAGTTGACTATTTGAAATACGAAGGAGGTATATATTCTTCCGAATGGTTTTGGGCTAAAATATTACATACCGTCCGTGCTGATAAGGAGGTAGCTAAACATGCATTTACCTGGATGGAGCATTGCGACTACATGACCTACCTGCTTATAAAGAATAAAAACCTGAAAACATTTAAACGTTCGCGTTGTGCAGCCGGTCATAAGGCCATGTGGCATACTGAATGGAAGGGATTGCCTTCGGAAGAATTTTTATCCCAACTCCACCCCTATTTAGGGCGCTTACGAGCAAACTTATACGAAGAAACCTATACCTCAGATTGTGTCGCCGGTACTTTGTCTTCTGTGTGGGCAAAGCGTTTAGGGCTGAGTCCCTCAACCGTAGTGGGAGTAGGTACTTTTGACGCTCATGCAGGAGCGGTAGGAGCCCGTATAAAAGAAAAATCTTTAGTACGCGTGATGGGGACCTCCACTTGTGACATCATTGTTTCAAGTAAAAGCATGTATAAAAACACTACCGTAAAAGGAATTTGTGGTCAGGTGGATGGTTCTGTTATTCCCGGAATGATTGGTCTTGAAGCAGGACAATCTGCATTCGGAGATGTGCTTGCCTGGTTTAAAACAGTAATGGAGTGGCCGCTGCATGAAATAGTACTCCAATCACAAACCTTGAATGAAGATCAAAAAAAAGCATTGAAAGAGGAATTCGACACCCACTTTATAAACCAAATGACTGAAGCAGCTGCATCGCTCTCTTTAGAAGAAACCATCCCGGTAGCTTTGGACTGGATCAATGGAAGGAGAACCCCCGACGCCAATCAAAATTTAAAAGGCGCGATTGCTCATATCAACCTGGGAGTCTCTGCTCCTCATCTGTTCCTCTCGCTTATCCACTCCATATGTTTTGGATCCCAAGCCATTGTAGATCGTTTTCGAAAAGAAGGCGTGGAAATCGAACAAATCGTAGGTATCGGAGGAGTGGCTAAAAAGTCACAACTCATCATGCAAACCCTGGCAAATACATTAAATATGCCGGTTCGAGTTGCCGAGTCGGAGCAAACCCCGGCTTTAGGTGCTGGAATATATGCAGCATTGGCCGCTGGTTTATTTTCCTCTTATGAGAAGGCAAGTAACGTATTGGGATCAAATTATAGTGCCGAATACCAGCCCGACCCAACGAATGTTAAAAAAATGAGAGATTTAATGAAGAAATATACAGAACTTGGAATTTCAATAGAAAAATTAACACTTTAAAATGAATTCAACATTTGAGGCATTACAATTGGAGTGCTACAAGGCAAACATGGAACTCAATGCCTTGGGTTTGGTGGTTTATACCTTTGGCAATGTTAGCGCCGTAGACAGAAGTCAAGGTGTTTTTGCTATAAAACCCTCAGGAGTACCTTATGAAAAACTTCAACCTCAAGATATGGTTATCGTCGATTTTGACAACCATACCGTAGCGGGTCAATTAAACCCCTCCTCAGACACCAAAACCCATGCTTACCTCTACAAAAATTGGGATTTTATTGGAGGTATCGCACATACCCATGCCCTGTATTCCGTTTCTTGGGCGCAGGCTCAAAAAGACATTCCCATTTTTGGAACCACACATGCGGACCACCTTACCCATGATATCCCGTGTTCTCCTCCACTTGATGATGCCTTAATCAAGGGAAATTATGAGCACAATACAGGTATCCAAATTGTAAACCATTTTATTGAAAAAGGGCTGAATGCCAGAGAAATTGAAATGATTTTAATTGGAAATCACGGACCGTTTTGTTGGGCCAAAGACGCGGCTGGAGCAGTATACAATGCCCGAGTATTGGAAGAAATTGCCCATATGGCCTATTTAACCTTACAAATCAACCCCAAAGCCGCACGCTTAAAAGATACACTAATCCAAAAACACTACGACCGAAAACACGGTGATGATGCCTATTACGGTCAAGAAAACTAATTGATGAAAGAACTACAAAATTTAAAGATTTGGTTTTTAACCGGTACCCAATATTTGTATGGAGAAAAGACTTTAGAGCAAATAAGCAAAAATGCATTTTCGGTGGTAGAAGGACTTAATGAATCTGAAAAAATCCCTTTGGAAATAGTTTTTAAACCCATATTAAAAACACAAGAAGAAATTACCAAAATCTGCACTGAAGCTTCTTCAGACCCTAATTGTATAGGGGTAATTGCATGGATGCATACCTTTTCTCCGGCTAAAATGTGGATCAACGGACTTAAAATATTGCATGTTCCCCTACTCCATCTTCACACCCAGTATAACAATGAAATCCCTTGGTCTACCATCGATATGGATTTTATGAATTTGAATCAATCCGCTCATGGTGACCGTGAGTTCGGACATATCCTGACCAGACTCAAAACGAATAGAAAAGTGGTAGTGGGTCATTGGGAAAAAGAGGAAGTGCAATCCGCTATCGGAAATTGGGTTCGTGCGGCACTGGGCTTTAATGAAATGCAGCAGCTTAAAGTATGTCGTTTTGGAGACAATATGCGTGAAGTAGCCGTAACTGAGGGAGATAAAATAGAAGCTCAAATTCAATTTGGCTTTTCAGTAAATTCCTTTGATGCCTCTGACATTGTCAAGGAGATGAAAAACAACACTGCGAAAGAAGTTGAAGAATTGGTAAAAATCTATGAAAAAGAATACACCTTAGCAGCAAACCTAAAAGAAGGAGGCACCCAAAGGCAATCCTTATTCGATGCGGCAGCAATTGAAATCGGACTGCGCCGTTTTCTTGACAAAGGGGGCTTTAAAGCTTTTACAGACACCTTTGAAAACCTAGGTGAATTAAAACAACTCCCAGGCATTGCAACACAAAGACTGATGGCTGAGGGTTATGGTTTTGGTGGTGAAGGAGATTGGAAAACTGCAGCCCTTACCCGAGTATTAAAGGTAATGAGTGTAGGGCTTGAGGGGGGAACATCCTTTATGGAAGATTATACCTATCATTTTGGTGATAAAAAATCTTTGGTGCTAGGCTCCCATATGCTTGAAATCTGTCCTACAATTGCAGCAAAAAAGCCTAGTTGCGAAGTGCACCCCCTCGGAATTGGGGGAAAAGAAGATCCTGTACGTTTGGTTTTTGATGCCCCTGCAGGTCCCGGCATAAACCTCTCTTTGATTGATCTAGGAAACAGATTTCGATTTATACTCAATGAGGTTACCGCCTTAGCAGTAGAAAAACCCCTACCCAAATTACCTGTAGCTAGAGTACTTTGGGACTGTAAACCCGATCTGGAAACGGCTGCCAAAGTATGGATGTTGGCCGGAGGCGCACACCATACCGTGTTTTCACAGGCATTGCCAACAGAATGTATTGAAGATTTGGCTGAAATGACTAAAGTGGAACTTTTAATCATTGATGAGCAAACTGAATTACGAAATTTTAAAGCCACAATATTGGGAAATAAACACCATTTTGAAACGAATTAAACAACACAAAAAACCATGAAAAAATTAACAAACCTATTTATAGTCCTAATCGGTTTCTTTTCTTGTACACCGCAGAACAAAAAAACCATACAAATTGAAAAGGATTCCTATGGAATTACTCAAGAGGGTCAAGAGGTGGATCGCTACACCCTCAGCAATGCAGCTGGCATGCAGGTTGAAATCATTACCTCCACAAAGTTGTTTTTTTTGTCCTTATTTAGTCAGTTATTTTCCCAATCTTTTATTGACGGGATATGATTACCAACTAAGGGGAGGTAAATGGTTTAAAAAAATCATCGTAAAAAGGGATTGAGCTAAAGTGATGTAAAAGGTGTTTAAATTTCAAGCAATTTTAAAACTAAAAAATTTAACTTGCAGGGGGTGCTCATCATATGATTTTCTCTCAAGCCTTAAATACAGAAATTATTAAAGAACTGGCAGAAATGACAAATGGAGAATTACTAACAATAAATCAGCATACAGAACTTTGAAATTTTAAGGAAACAATAGCCGCTTCAAATCAACAATAAATATCAATTGATCAAATGCATTTAACAATGAAAAAAATAATTATTACACTTCTTTCTCTAATGGGAATATCCGGTTGCAATAAAGTCACAAAACAACACTCAACAATTTATAAAGATCACTTTGGAGAAACTACAGACGGAAAATCTGTGGAACGATATACCCTATCTAATCCGTCGGGAATGCGGGTTCAAATCATAACTTTTGGAGGTATCATTACAACCATTGAAGTTCCTGATAAAAATGGAGAAATTCAGGATGTAGCTTTGGGGTTTAAAACACTTAAGGATTATGAAAAAAGCAGCCCTTATTTTGGAGCCTTAATCGGACGTTTTGGAAACCGAATTGCAAATGGAAAATTTAATCTGGATGGTAAGCAATATTCTCTGGTTCAAAACAACGGAGAAAATCATCTCCATGGTGGTGCCAAAGGATTTGACAAAGTAGTTTGGACTGCTGAGCCCCAAGTAATAAACGATCTTGCCCAATTAAAACTCTCATATGTAAGTAAAGATATGGAAGAAGGCTATCCTGGAAATCTTAATGTCGAGGTACTTTACACTCTGACAACAGAAAACACTTTAGAGGTTGAGTATAAGGCCTCAACTGATAAAAAAACAATCATCAATCTTACGCAACATACGTATTTCAATCTTTCAGGTGATATCGATATTTTAGATCATGAATTAATGCTTAATGCTGATGCATATCTACCGGTGGACAAAAATTTGATTCCATTGGGAAAACTAGAAAGTGTTGACGATACTCCATTTAACTTTAAAACATCGAAAATAATAGGCAGGGATATTGAAAACCAGCATGAGCAATTAAAACGTGGAATGGGTTACGATCATTATTGGGTTTTAAATGAGGCGAATACTGGTTTGAGATCTGCTGCGGTTTTATATCATCCTGTATCTGGAAGACAAATGGAAGTACTTACAGATCAGCCTGGAATCCAATTTTATTCAGGAAATTTTTTAGACGGTACTTTGTCCATGAAAAATTCTGAATCATTTTATGGTCCTCGTTCTGGTTTATGCTTAGAAACCCAACATTTTCCTGATTCACCAAATCAACCTAACTTTCCATCTGTGGTATTGAATCCTAGAGAAGATTTTTATTCCAAAACGGTGTTTAAATTTTCAAACAAATAACTTAATTAAACGTTTAAAATTCATGCAAACACTGGAATTATTAGATTGGATCACTATTGCAATCTATTTTACTATACTAACTGCAATTGCTACTTGGGTCATTCGAGGAAAAAAAGAGAATACTGAAGATTATTTTTTAGCAGGGAGAAATGTTGGCTGGTTTGTGGTTGGAGCCTCTATTTTTGCATCTAATATTGGCTCAGAGCACGTAGTTGGTCTTGCAGGAGCTGGAGCAAGTGATAAGCTTCCACTTTTGATTTATGAGATCCACGCGTGGATTGTATTGATTTTAGGTTGGGTTTTTCTTCCCTTTTACCAAAGAGCTGGTGTATTTACCATGCCAGAGTTTTTAGAAAAACGCTTTGATTCACGCTTACGCTGGATACTTTCTGTGTTTTCCATTGTTGCCTACGTACTCACGAAAATATCAGTCACTATCTATGCAGGAGGTGTGGTGGTGTCTGCACTCTTAGGAATAGATTTTTGGACTGGTGCCATTGCAACTGTTATCCTTACAGGAATATACACCGTCCTTGGAGGAATGCGAGCTGTTGTCTATACAGAAACCTTGCAAGCTATGGTTTTAATAGTTGGAGCTGCTGTTTTGACCTATATTGGACTGGATCGTGTGGGAGGCTGGGATAGCATGAGAGCGACGGTCACTCCAGAATATTTAAATATGTGGAGACCTGCCTCAGATCCTGATTTTCCTTGGCCCTCCTTATTAATTTCAAGTACCATAGTAGGAATTTGGTACTGGTGTACAGACCAGTACATCGTTCAAAGAACGCTAACGGCTAAAAACATAAAAGAAGGTCGGCGAGGAACCATTTTCGGCGCTTTGATGAAATTACTACCCGTATTTTTATTCTTAATTCCTGGGGTGATCGCCTTAACCCTAAAGATGCGTGGAGAATTGCATTGGGATAGCCCTGACGAAGCCTTTCCTGTGCTGATGAGTAATTTATTACCCGCAGGATTGAGAGGGTTAGTTGCAGCAGGCTTGTTAGCAGCACTGATGAGTTCTTTGGCATCCGTTTTTAATTCAGTATCCACTTTGTTTACGGTAGATATTTATAAAAAATTACGCCCAAAGACTCCAGAAAATAAATTGGTGCAAACAGGTCAAATTGCTACAGTAGTTGTCGTGATCATCGGTATTTTTTGGATTCCTATTATGGCAAATATTTCAGGAGTACTTTATGAATATCTGCAATCCGTGCAAACTTATATTGCTCCCCCTATAGCCGCAGTATTCATCATGGGAATCGTACACAAGCGCATCAATGCACAAGGTGCTTATGTGACTTTAATTCTTGGATTTATTATTGGATTTGGAAGAATCTTTTTGGAAATCAGTAGTGAGTCTCTCCATCCTGGGAGTTTGTTTCACACCCTAGGAACGATGAATTACCTTTCATTTGGAGCATGGTTTTTTCTACTTTGCATACTAGTTATTATTGGGGTAAGCCTTACAACTGAACCTCCAGCAGCAGAAAAAGTAATAAATCTTACTTTTGGGACTGTTACAGCAGAAGAAAAGAAAATTTCTAGAGCAACCTTTGATTGGAAAGATATTGCCGTATCCATTTTCGTGGTTTTGGTAGTTATTTTTATAATGATCTGGTTTAACGGAAAATAAAATCTAAAATGGAGTGGTGAGAATAGTCAAAAAAGTCTCAATACCCATAAAATAATTTCCAATACGTAAATTTTCATTAGGACTGTGTTGGTTGTTGTCCAGGTTAACCGTTGGAACTCCTATAGCAGGTACCCCCAATTGATTCACAAAAGGAGAAATTGGGACAGAACCACCACTGGTTCGAATGACAACTGGTTTTTCATTGTAGTATTGCGTCATAAGCGTGTTCAACCACTTCCCTCCCTTAGATTCTGTATTGGTTCTAAATGCTGGATATGCCACTTTATAATTCATTTGAATGATTTTGTCATACTCCATACGCTCCTCTTTAGATGGAATATGATCAAGTACTGTAAATCCTTGTCCCTCTAAATGAGATTTAACTCCTTTTATTAATAGGTAAGGATCGCTTTCCAACACTAATCGAATGTCCAACTCAGCTATTGCCGTCGCAGGGATAATGGTTCTCGCTTGTTTCCCTACCCATCCACTTTGTATTCCTCTTATATTTAAAGAGGGGTATTGTATCGATTCTTGATAAGTAAACCCTACCTGATCATTCCTTTTAATTTGGGTACGCTCTTTAATCGCATGTTCTTCTGAAGGAACTCCCTCTAAAATTTTCTTTGCTGCAGAATCTAAGGATATTCCGTCGTAAAAACCAGGAATGACTACCCTCCCTTTTTCATCTTTC
>JAQWHT010000110.1 GCA_029249225.1 Flavobacteriaceae bacterium | reverse complement strand
ATTGTAGAATTCCTTAGAGCAATTAGGCTTCCAGGTTTTTATGGTTTTTCTGTTTACGATCTTTTAGAGATGTACATCATTGGCATATTTAAAGGAGCTCTTACTTCAAGAGCCGGAAGTATAGCCTTTAGTTTCTTTATGGCGCTTTTTCCTTTTTTACTGTTCATACTGAATCTTATCCCTTTTGTAGATATGATTCCTTTCATTCGCATTGAAAATTTTGATGATACCTTTCTTAACTATCTAGAACTCTTTTTGCCTACTGAGACTCAGACCTTTTTCACTCAAATTTTTGAAGACATTAGAAATAAGCCAAGGGGTGGACTGCTTTCCTCTGTGTTTTTATTGTCAATATTTTTATCAGCAAATGGTATTTCTGCAATATTTGGAAGTTTTGAGGGATCCTATCATGTCAATTTTTCAAGAAATTTTTTCCGACAATACATGCTTTCAGTCGCACTCAGTGTCGTTATAGCACTATTATCTCTAACTGCAGTAATTTTCTTTTTTTACTTTGAGTTTTATATTTTAAATAATTTGGATTCTCTTATTGCCTCTGAAATTCGATGGACAAGAAAAGTGCAATATGCATTTTTTGGAGCATTTATATATGTTGTTGTAAGTATGCTTTACTATTTTGGAACTATTGAAGGGAGAAAGATTCGGTTTTTTTCACCGGGAGCATTGATGACCATTTTACTGTTTTTCTTCACTACGTATGGGTTTGGAATATATATTGATAACTTTTCAACCTACAACCAACTATATGGATCAATCGGAGCGCTATTAATTTTTTTACTTTATATCTGGATCAATTCAAATATTCTATTATTGGGCTTTGAGTTAAATGCAACACTCTTTCGTTTTAAAAGAGAGTCTAAGCCTGTGTCAGATGAAATTTGAAGGATTAGCTACTCCTGCATATTTTGTAGATGTCATACTTCCTCTAGCCCTTCCCAAAGCATATACATATTTTGTAGATCATCAGGAGGCTGACCAATTAGCCCCTGGGTACAGATTGGCTGTTCCTTTTGGAAAACAGAAAATGTATACAGCAATTGTTGTCCGGGTACATCAGGTTGCTCCACAAACTTATGAGCCTAAGCCCATAGGAATGATTTTGGATAAATCACCTAGCGTTACCCCAATCCAATTAAAATTTTGGTCATGGATGGCCTCTTATTATATGTGTTCAATGGGAGACATCATGCGTGCATGTTTACCTGCAGCACTTTTGCTTGAAAGTGAAACTTTAATAGTCATAAGAGAAGTAGAGGAAATTGTTTTAGAAAAACTATCTGATTTACAATATTTAGTTTATGAGGCTTTGCAGAAGCAAGCATTATCATTGGAGGATATTGCTCAAATCACAGATAGGAAGCGTGTAATGCCCTTGATTGTAGATATGATGCAAAAAGGGGTAGTAATGATTCATCAGAAAATTGAAGAAAAGTTTAAGCCTAAAAAAGTTCGCTTTATAAGACTGCGAAGAGAATATGAGGAAGAGGAACACCTACAACTGCTTTTTGATAAATTAAAACGGGCTCCTAAGCAGTTGGAAGTGATACTGAGAATTTTTAGCCTTAAGCGAGAGAAGGGAACTTGGCATAAAGTAGAAGATCTAAAATCGCATTTAGGAATAAATAGTAGTCCCTTTAAATCCCTTATTGACAAGCAGGTTTTGGAGGAGAGCTATCAAGAAATTTCAAGAGTGCTTTATCCAATAAAAGAGAGTTTGTCTAAAAAGAAACAACTGTCAGTAGCCCAGCACAAAGCTTTTCTTGAAATTGAAAAATCTTTAGAAGAAAAACAAGTTGTATTATTTGAAGGAGTCACCTCATCTGGTAAAACAGAAGTGTATATTGATTTGATAGAAAAACAATTACAACAAGGGAAGCAAGTTTTGTATTTAGTTCCAGAGATTTCTCTAACTCCTCAGGTAGTTGATCGTTTGATTTCTCGTTTTGGCGAACAAGTTTTGGTCTATCATTCTAAATTTTCTATTCATGAACGTGCTGAAGTATGGCAGAAAGTATTGAATTCAAAAAGCGAAGGTCAAGTGATTGTTGGAGCACGATCTGCAATACTTCTTCCTTTTCAAGACTTAGGATTGGTTATCGTTGATGAAGAACATGAGAACTCTTACAAGCAGTTTGATCCGGCGCCAAGGTACCAAGCAAGGGACAGCATCATTTATTTGGCTAAACTTTTAGAAGCAAATGTGCTCTTAGGTTCTGCAACACCCTCTTTGGAAAGTGCTGAAAACGCAAGAAATGGAAAATATGGTTGGGTTCATCTCAGTGAACGATTTGGTGGGGTTTCCTTACCCAAAATAGAATTGATCAACCTTAAAGAAGCTCAAAAGAAAAAGCAAATGAGAGGAATGTTTTCTGAAACTTTGGTTGGGGCTATGAGGGAAACTTTTGCAGCGAACAAACAGGTTATTCTTTTTCAAAACAGACGTGGGTATGCACCTATATTAGAATGTACCAGCTGCGGATACTCCCCTCAGTGTACGCAATGTGATGTGTCACTTACTTATCATCAGACCCATCAACAACTAAGATGTCATTATTGTAGTTATCATATTCCTAAGCCACAACAATGTCATGCTTGTGGAATGCCAACGTTAACCACAAAGGGGGTGGGTACCCAGCAGATTGTAGAGCATGTAAAAGAAATTTTTCCTGAGGTTAGAGTAGGTAGAATGGATTGGGACAGTACCCGAGGAAAATGGGGTTTTGATAAAATTATTGACGCTTTTGTAAAAGAAGAAATACAGGTATTAGTAGGGACTCAAATGGTAGTCAAAGGATTGGATTTTAAAAATGTATTGTTGGTTGGTGTTATCAATGCAGATCACGTTTTGAATTTTCCTGATTTTAGAGCTCACGAAAGAAGTTATCAAATGTTGTGTCAAGTTGCTGGACGCGCAGGAAGATCTGACAAAAAAGGACGTGTTTTAATGCAGACCTATCAACCAGAACATCCTACGCTCAAACAAGTAATAGATCATGACTTTGAGACTTTATTTAATGTTCAAAAAAAAGAACGTATACAATACCATTATCCTCCCTATTTCAGAATGATTCGAATTACTCTAAGGTGTAAACAGTACGATACCATAAATCTCGCAGCTGATTGGTTTGCGAATGTTGTAAAACAATCTTACAATGGATCAGTTTTAGGACCAGCATTTCCAGCTGTGTCAAGGGTAAGAAATCAATATCAAAAACAAATTTTGATTAAAATGGATCATGATCTAACTCCCTCAAGATTAAAAAAATTGCTTTTGAAAACGCACAAGAGTTTTCAAGCTATTGCATCGTTTAGAAGTACACGAATCAATTTTGATGTTGATCCCTATTAAAATTGGCGAATCGACTGCCTAAAATCTTTCTTTCTATTTCTACTCACGGGCAAGTCAGATCCTTCAACATTTACACTTGTTGAGGTGTAATTGACAACCTTTTTTAGATTTATGATGAACGATTTATGGATTCGTAAAAATTCATTTTCAGGCAATCTTTCCAGAAATGCTTTCATGGTAGATAAGACCAAATATTTTTTTTCATTGGTAATCACTTTTACATAATCACCCATGGCTTCAATCCATTTAATTTCGGAAGTTGGAATTTTTTCGGTGGTCAAATTATGTTTGATTTCCAAAATATGATTGCTGTCTTTTTTTACTTCTTTAGAGCTTTTGATTTTAGAGCTTACTCGTTCTACAGACTTTTCTATCCGTTTTAAGGAATAGGGGGGAGCAATACAATCAGTAAGTCCGAGTTCGTATGCCCTAAGAGCATCTTGTGGCTTTTCTGTTAAAAGGATGATTTCGTGGGGATCACAAAGTTTGTCGATAAAATCAAAACCTGAGTAAACAGGGAGTTTTGCAGACAAAAAGATAAGGTCAATCGTGTTGTAGTTTAAAAAATTGTGTGCATCTACAGCATTCGAAAACTCGGCTCTAAGTTCTAGGCTATTTATTTTTTTAAAAAATTGAAGTAAATGTAACCTTTGTATTGGGTTAGGATCGATTAGGATATAATTAAGGAGCATTAAATAAAAGATTTAGTATTACAAATTTAGAAAAATATATTTATGAGCCAATAATATTTGGTATAATGTAGTTAATAGTCTATTTTTGCCAACCAAAATTAAGATTATGAATCATTACGAAACTGTTTTCATTTTAAATCCCGTTCTGTCTGAAACTCAGGTGGAGGAAGCAGTTCAGAAATTTGTAGACCTTATTAAGGCTCAGAAAGGCTCAATTACTAGCCAAGAAAACTGGGGACTTAAAAAGCTAGCCTATCCTATTGAAAATAAAAAGAGTGGCTTCTATCATCTTTTTGAATTTGCAGCACCACATGATGCAATTGAACCGTTAGAAGTTGAATTTCGTCGAGATGAGCGCGTAATGCGTTACCTCACGGTGAAGCTTGACAAACACGCACTTACTTGGGCGGAAAAAAGAAGAAAACGAAACAAAGCTAAAGCATAAGTTATGTCGAAGATAGAAGAAAAAAACTCAGGAAAAAAAGAAGGTGAGATTCGGTATTTAACACCCTTGAATATCGACACTACAACTCAAAAAAAATATTGTCGTTTCAAACGATCTGGGATCAAATATATTGATTACAAAGACCCAGATTTTTTGTTAAAGTTTGTAAACGAACAAGGTAAAATTTTACCAAGAAGGCTGACAGGAACTTCACTAAAGTACCAGAGAAAAGTATCTGTCGCTGTAAAAAGAGCTCGCCATTTGGCCCTAATGCCCTACGTGGCCGACATGTTAAAATAAAAAGCATTCATCATGGAATTAATATTAAAAGAAGACGTTCAAAATCTTGGATTCAAAGATGAAATTGTAAAGGTTAAAAACGGTTACGGTCGTAACTTTTTAATCCCGCAAGGCAAAGCAATCATGGCTACTGTTTCTGCTAGAAAAGTTTTAGCTGAAAACTTAAAGCAAAGAGCTTTTAAAGAAAAGTCAATCATTGAGGCTGCAAATGCAAGAGCCGAGGAAATCAAAGCACTTGATATCCAAGTACCATCAAAAGTAGGTTCTGGAGACAAATTGTTTGGTTCGGTTACCAACGCTGATTTGGCACAACTGATTAGTGCAAAATCTAGTGAACTAGATAAAAAGCATATAGCTCTGCCAGGAAAAAGTATTAAGCGTCTAGGGAAGTATGTTGCTTCAATTCGTTTGCACAGAGAGGTAAGTTTTGATTTTCCTTTCGAGATTATTCCTGATCCCAAAGCGAAAGCATAACTGATTTTAAAGTCCGCATCTCGCGGACTTTTTTTTTAAATTACAATTGTGAAATACCACAGACTGACTCACGAACAGTTCGCTGAATTACACGAGGAATTCGCTGTTTTTTTAGCTTCGCAAGGTATAGATCATTCCCAGTGGGAACAGATAAAAGATAGTCAAACTCAACAACTTGATGTCTTACTTGATTTGTTTAGTGATCTTGTTTGGGATAAAATTACAGCTGAAAGTGATTTTTTAGAATTCAGTACTGCGGATCAACTATTCTTATTCAATACCTCTGATTCCAAAAGTGCGAGTGTCATAATAATCAAACTTTCTAACAAAGAAATTGACCTCACTACACCGAATGGTTTTCAATGGCTATTAACGCATCTAGATTCAGATGAGCTTTCTTTTTTTAATGGATCAAAAACTTACGGTTCGTCTAAAAATGAATTTATTTACTCCTACTTAAAGAAAGGAGCAGTTCGTAGTAATGGAGCACGATTCAAAGCTTTGGAAACTTATTTTTCCAATTCCACAAAATAGAAGATATTTGTAATACAATTACAACTATGCCAATAAAACCCATAACACCAAAAGGGACTCGTGATTTTTCTGCTGCTGAGGTAGCTCGTCGCACTTACCTAAAACAATTGTTACAAGAGGCTTTTGAAACTTTTGGATTTCAACCCATTGAGACTCCCTCTTTTGAGAGATTAGAGACCCTCACGGGAGTTTACGGTGAGGAGGGTGATCGTTTAGTTTTTAAAATTATAAATTCTGGTGAAAAAGTAAAAAAAGCAAACGTGGAGGCATTAACTCAGGGAGCTTATCAAAAGTTCGTGCATTCTTTGTCAGAAAAAGCCCTTCGTTATGACTTGACCGTTCCTTTTGCACGCTACGTAGTACAACATCAAAATGAACTTTCCTTTCCTTTTAGACGGTATCAGATTCAACCTGTATGGAGAGCTGACAGACCACAGCACGGTCGGTTTCAAGAGTTTTACCAATGCGATGCAGATATTGTTGGGAATCGTTCTTTATGGCAAGAAATTGAAATGCTTTCTCTTTATGACAATGTCTTTTCAAAGCTAAATTTGGAAGGGGTTTCTTTAAAGATAAACCATAGAAAAATTTTAGCTGGAATTGCAAACTTATTGGGTGCAGAATCAAAACTAACCAGTTTTACTGTGACTTTAGATAAGCTTGATAAGATTGGAAAAGAAGGGGTGCTCAAAGAACTGAAATCAAATGATTTCTCCGAAGATGCTCTTACTACCCTAGAACAATTATTGGAATTAAAAGGAAACGGATTTGAACAGTTACACACTTTAGAAACGTTGTTGAACGATCAAGAAGAAGGACTTGAAGGGGTAAGTGAATTAAAATTCATTTTAGCACAACTAGAAGACTCTCCCTTCAAGACTGTTGCTCTTAATTTTGATTTAACTTTAGCCAGAGGATTGCACTATTACACAGGTATGATAGTTGAGGTTTCAGCTCCAGATTCAGTTAAAATGGGATCCATAGGAGGGGGGGGTCGCTATGATGATTTAACAAGTACTTTTGGATTAAAAAACATGAGTGGTATAGGTATTTCATTTGGGTTTGAACGTATTTATCTTGTCATGGAAGCCTTAGGATTATTTCCCGAAACTCTCCAGACTTCAGCTGAGATTTTGTTTGCCAACTTTGGCAATATTCCAGCTGCAACAGCTTATCAGTATGTCAATAAACTTCGTAATCAAGGTGTTGCCTGTGAACTTTATCCCACTGAAGCAAAGCTGAAAAAACAACTGGCTTATGCCAACGATAAAAAAATTAATAAAGTTGTTTTGCTAGGCTCTGAAGAATTAGAGCAAAAAGAATTCATACTCAAGAATATGAATACTGGAGTGCAAACGTCACATCCTTTGGAACAACTTATTGAAATAGTTTGTTAGGAGTCAGTCTCAGGAGTTAATGTAGGTTTCAAGTAGGGTTGGAAGGGTTGTCTTAGCAAATGTGATACTTTTCCATTTGCTTCTTTATCAAAAAAAACATCTACACCGTATACAATTTTTTCCCTATCAAAAGGAAGATAAGTTCCAAGAATTCGATCCCAAATAGAGAAGATATTTCCAAAGTTTGCGTCTGTGTACGGGAGTCTGTAATGGTGATGAGTTTTATGCATATCAGGAGAAACCAGAAGATAACTGAGATATAAATCTACTTTTTTAGGGAGTCTAATGTTGGCGTGGTTGAACTGGGTTGAAATAAGAGATAATGATTGATATAACATAATAATTCCCATGTTGGCTCCTATGATAAAAACACCAAAAAGTGTAAAACCAAAGCGGACAATACTTTCTAATGGATGATGTCT
>JAQWHT010000107.1 GCA_029249225.1 Flavobacteriaceae bacterium | reverse complement strand
CAAAACTGATCTTGTTCTGCTCCGGTGCCTGCTGTTGGAAGTGCCATATTCGTTTATATAATTAGTTAATTATGATTTTTGTTGTTGTTGCTCAAATGTGATTACAATGAACTCTGCTGGTCTAGTAATTGCTACTTTAATGGTCATCTTTAAGATTCCATCCAAAATATCATTAGGAGTCATCGTTGCTCCCAATCCAATATCAACAGAGAACGCGTCATCAGCAGATTGACCTGCCAAAAGACCAGATTGCCATTGGTTAGTCAAAAAGCTTGAAACTGTAGCTCTAAGAGTAGACCAAGTAGTTGCGTTGTTAGGTGCGAACACAAATGCTTCAGCAGCTGACTTAATACTTTGCTCAAGGAAAGTCATTGTTCTTCTAACACTTACGTATCTGTAATCTTTTGAATTACCTTCTAAAGTACGAGCTCCCCAAACTAGGACGCCTTTTCCTTGGAAAGTCCTAATCGCATTCACAGCCTTACCATTCAATGGTAAATTAAGCTCCTCCTGATTATCATTGTTAATATTTACAATAGGTGCTATTACAGAACCTAGGCTAATATTTGCTGGAGATTGTGCAACACTTGCTTGAGAATCTACCATGGTATAAGCTCCTGCCATCGCTGGGCTTGGAGGAAGTACATTCAACATTTCACTAACCTCAGCTAAAATAAGATTAAGTGATGGACTAATAACTGTTAGAGTCGAATTTAAAGAATTCACTGCATCAGCATCCGTTGTTTCTGCAATTTTATCAATCTCAGCAGTGATTCCTTCTGCTCTTGCAGCAGTAATGTTATCAGACTCTAAGTTTTGAGCAACTTCCTTAGACAACACTTCCGTCAAACCATCTAAGTTTGCAATACGAGTAAAATCAACTTCTGACTTACTAACAATAGTTGTATTTAAGAATGGATAATAAGAAGCACCCCACTGTAGGAAATTTGACCCTACACCGTTTCTAAATTTATCAACCGCGTCATCGTCATCAAAAGTTCGTTCTTTTGCTCCTTCATAAACATCTAATATTGCAAAGCGATTTTTGAGTTTGTATCCACAGTGTTGAAGCATTGCTGCTTGAAGAGAATAACAATCATTCTCATCCAATAAAATTGCATCCGGAACAACTACGATAGTAGGCTCCAAAAACTTTTCAAGTGCAGTAAGTCCTCCGCCTGTTGGATCATTTAATTTTGCAGCATCAATCTTTTCATCGTAACCTCCTACAGACACAATATAACAATCAGCACCTCCATTTGCATAAAACAAACGCATAGAACTGTGTAATAAAAATCGAGAATCGTCTACATAGGAAAGTTTGAATCCGACAGCAGAATCATCAGATTCAATATTAAATTTTGTTTGTGGCGCACCACCGAATAACTCTTCAAATTGCCCTAAGGAAGAAATTCTAGTTGGAACGTTGGTGAGATCTTTTGAACCTCTACTCGCCTTTGCTGTATATCCGATAAAGGCAGGTATTGATGTTTGTACTGGAACTACAGAAGATCCAAATGAACTTTTTTCTTCTATATATACACCAGGTGTTGCTAAAGTTGTTGCCATAGTTTTTTCTTAATAGATGTTTATAATATCCGCAATATAGTTAAAATATATAGTAAATAATAATTATTTTTTTAATTAATCTTGATAAAACTTTCGAGAAAAAAAGTATTGTTATCAATGTCAAATTTAAGGTTATTGGGAGTAGGGTGAGGCAAGTACTTATTGTATGATTTACTGAATTCGTCTTCTTTTTTAAGAAATAGTTTGTAGTTGTATTTCTCATTTATTTTAATTTCATCAGGCAACACAAAAGATTGAACTCTCATCCCATTTTCTAATGTCCTCGATGAAAAATCATTGAATTTATTACTTGTATTTTCGTCATAGACAAAGAAGTTACTAAAGTCTTTTTCCTTTTCTGAATAATAAAAATTAAATCTAAACTTAACTGTTCTAGAATTGAATCGAGCATAAAATTTCGAGGGCTCCACTTTAGGCTCTGTATCCTCAAAACCAAAAAATTCATTGTTCTGATTAATTTTTAATGAAATTTCTCCTACTACTCCATTTTCTGAATAAGGCTCCATAATGGATTCATCAGCATAGGTCTGAGGGTGTAAACGATTCTTTTCTTCATTTGAAGTGTTTAAAACAAACTTTTGATGGTATTGAAAAGGAATATCGGTAAAGTTTAAAAATAAAATGTTGTTGAATTTCAATATAAACTTCAATTCAACAGGCCCTGCAAAAACAAGGTTCCCTATATTAGAGTTGTTATTCCTAAAAAGAAAAAACGAATTTCCTTTTTTCCTTAGGATTAAATTATAGTTCTGAATTAAAGCATTTGTCTCTGCATCTGGAATAAGTTCGACTGCCTCCAGTTTATTACTCTCAAAGAATTCGTGGTAAAATGAAACCTCTACAATTTTACTGTAATCATTTATATAATCAAACCGATTGGTCATACTGTTGTTTGCTTCAAATTTGGTTTTAAGGTCTTACATTATTGTGGAGACATTTTCAGATATTACCTTGCCATCAAATACTACATGTTTTACTTTATAACATACAGAAGGGACATAGTTGGTTCCAATATTTGACCAAAGCTTACTGATATCTTCTATTCCAACGTTTGAAAATTCTACAAAAAGCTTTTCTATAGAACTCGAAAGAAGGGGTGTATCAGAAGGTGTAAAAGTATTGTTTGATTGAAAAAATTCAATAACTAAGGATATGTACCTTAGAGATTCCATATAGTTAAAATTGGGGAAATAAGCAGAAAACATCAAATATATGTCCATCCTTGCCTGTGGGTTGATTCCTGGTGAAGTTTGAAAATATCCGTTTTTAGATGTCTTCTCCTCTTCAATATTAATTAAAAATATGGTGATTTTATTTTCAATTTCAGGATTGACATTCCCTTTAAGATCCACAAGACTAGATATCAATACAGCTTCTTCTGAAAGAGAGAGCGAATTCTTAATATATTCATTTAAACGATATCCTAGAGAGGCAACAACATTATGTATCATAGACGCTAATTATACCTTTTTTTTAATAAATGAAAGGACGATCCTAACGATGTAAACTGAAATAAATGAAACCACACAGCCTATTATATAGAGCTGTAGAGTAAATAATTTTTCTAACGAATTTAGCTCAGGCTCTGAAGAGCTTAAAGCCAAAAACTCAATGAATAAAAATGACCCAACCAATGCAATTAAAAAACTAATCACAAACCAAAACAACTCTCTTACTATTAAATCTTTCATTTTTAAGGTCTTTTGGTTGATTTAATTTTCAAGAATGAAGACAAATAAATAGTCAACCCTCCTAAAATAAAAACAGCATAATATTTCCAGGTAGATTTGAGGAAAAATAACTCATTTACTAAATAAATAATTGGGGTAAGAAAAATAAAAATAATCATTACCATTATAAAACGATGGAATTGATTTTTAACTATAGAATCTCTGACCTTCCAATCTGATAAAGCCAATACAAATCCAATTGCAACTGCGAATAAGAAAAAAAGTGAGGACACTAAGAGTAGGTCTTTCTTTTTTAATATATAGTTACTCACTTTGATGGGATACCCTTCTATCTGGCCTACTGGATCTACAACAGGAACTGCATCAGTCGCAAACTTTGTTTCAATAACGTCCCAGAGTTCATTGTATCCGTTGTCATATCCCAATGCCCAAATACCGATTCCTTTAAGATTGTTTGTAATTGCAAAATCATATTTCTTTCCAAGGGTATAGTCATCATCAAACCAAACTTCTTTGGTTGTGTTGTCTGGATAAGTAATATTAAAGTAGTTGGTCATACTATTCTTTTCCAGTATAGGACTCAAGTTGTTTTTAGTAACAAACTCATCATTAAAAATTGATCGCACCTCCCTGTAAGTAACTTTTCTCTCAAACATAGAAGAAGTACTCCCCCCCTCACCTAGTGTTCCTTCCCACATGCTCCCATAATAAGGTAAGGCCAATACGGTTTTAGAAGGGTCTATTCCAGCTTCTAAATAATATTTAAGCGTGTTGTTCAAACTAATATTTTTTGTCTCAAAGGGTATCAATGGTGCTACTGCCCCTTGTAGTTGGGGACCTGTATTGTAATCATACCCCATAATAACGAACAAATCAACAAACTTCTGAAGGTCTTGAACATCAAATATCTCTCTGCTATCCACTGCAGGAAGTGTTAAGGAAATAACAGGAGTTTTGGTTCCAAATTTTTGATTGAGTCTTTTTCTTAATTCTTCAATAAATCGATTAAAACTTCCGCGTTTTAAATAAGGTAAATTTTCAAAATTTATATCAACCCCATCTGCATCTCGTTCTAACAATAGTACTGATACTGAATCGATCATAACACCCCATTTTGCTTGGTCTCCCAAAAATGAATTATTATTGGCGTATCCATGACTTGAAACAGTGAGTAAGACTTTAGTCTTTTTCAGTTTAGCTGAGTCAATCATGGCTGTATTTCGCCACTCATTCATTTGCTTGGGATTAGTATATGATCCTGTATTCGGATCTAATTTGTAGGAAAAATAGGATATGGTAGACAGTAATTCAAAAGGGTAACTTTCCCAAGCACTACCCATCCAATAAGGGTGCCACCCAAAAACTTCATTTTCAGGTTTGATTTTACTGTACTTTTTATTCCTTACATAATAGACTTTTTGAATAGAGTCCCAGTAAAAATTAGAACTATTTATTACATCCTTTGATCCATTAATAGCATCGTAAACATAACCATAGGAAGTGAAAATGTTTTTTTGATCGACAGGGGTGAATAAGGTTTTAGATGTTGAATCTTGTGGATCTGCTGTTTCTTCTGTTTCAATTCCAAGTAGGTTTTTTACCTGACTTACGTCTCTATTGAAATAGCGCACATCATTTTGGGTTCTTCTCACACTAGACCTCAATTGCATGGATTGTCTCCTACACGAGGAAAACACAAGTGCTCCAAGCATAACAATCACAAAAATAGTCCTTGAATTAATCATTCTACTACTGAGATATTTATGTATTCGTTTATCGTATAGGTCGTTTCCTCTTGTTCTACTTTGGATTTAACGATATTAACTCCAACAGTTTTAACTGTGATCATGTAGTCATATAATTTTGAAAGGTTAGTTATTCGCAATTCCCCTTTAATGTCTTTACTCAGTGAGTCCACACTAAAAAAACTGTACGTTCCAGTACTGTTGAGACTTAACTTATCTTTCGAAAAATTTCTAAAATTTATGATTAGGTTTTCATTTTGAGTTTGGGGGAGACGAAGGCTCAAACCGCTTTTGACAAGTTCAGAATGCGCGAAAATTTTCAAAGGTTCTTCTGGGAGTTCCTCTAAAAGTTTGGCATAGTTCTCTACATCAGTCTCATTTAATCCGATCCAAAATCCCCAACCCAATAGATTGTCAAGATCCTCAACTAAAAGTGGCATAGTTAGCTGGTGTCCATTTGTAATATCCAGTTGAGGAGCTAAAGTATATTGTTTTTCATCAACTAGATGATAAAGTGTATCTGCTACTTCTTTAATCACCATTTGGGTTTTTTTTAAGCTGTCAGTAACTTTCTCTACTATTAAATTTGACCCTAAAGTTTTCTTAACTTTTACTTTTATTGCACCCTTAGAAAATCCACTTTTAGTAACATTTAAAACCACAGGATTATCTTCTAATACCTTAAAGGAACCTTTTATTTTGTCCTTTTTTTTAAGATCAAAATATTGATATCTCACTTCAGCTCCTTCAATAAATTCCACATCAATTCCACCATAGAGCAACTCTGAAAGCGCATTGTTTTTAAGACATTCTATCTCAAAGTAAAAATTCTCATTTTTTAAAGCATTATACTGAAAACTAATAGGGGTTCCTTTAGATTCAGTTTCGGCAACAATATTTGCAAGGTAGATGGTGTCATCCTTGATTTCACTAGAAAGTATATTTACCAGAAATCCTTCGTAACCTTTAATCTTTACAGATCCAGAATCTTTTAACTTAACTTTTAGACTATCTAAATAGTTTTCATAGTAGGAGCTTAAGTCAGCTTCCTTGGCTTTTATTAAAGCTTCAGCTTCTCGTGTAAATTTATCTTCAAGAGAACCTTTACCAATTTTACTTTTCAAATCTGTTTCAGGTGTAACGAGTTCATTAAGTGAAACAGAGGGTGTAAATTCACCTTCTGTAACTGTTAATAATGATTTACATCCAATTGAAAAAAGGAAAGAAAGAAAAACTATAAAGATGTATTTTTTTGTCATCAAAACTAATTTTTTGAAATCTTATCTTCAAGATCATTTCTAATTTTTTCATACCGATCTAAAGCATCTTGTTTAACAATATCTTGAATCTGCTTTTCTTTTGATTTGATTTCAAAACGGGTAGACATCTCTTTAAGTTTTTTGTTTTTTACTCTTTCGTGATCTAAATTATCCATCGCCTTCAAATAATTCATTTCAAACTTTTTTTCATATTCAAGAATAAGATTCTCATAGGGTCCTTTAGTAGACATTATCTTAGTAAGTATGGGCGCTATTTCAATCATCACAAACATTAAAACAATGAACAAAGACGAATTACTGTCTAAACTACTCAAGGCTCTAACCTGATCCATGAGTCCATAAGACAAGCTGGCTTTTATCAGCTTTTTTTCGTCCTGCATCTGGAGTTTTACTTGAGACTCATCAAGAGCTAATTTTTCAAGAACAGCGTCCCGCTTGGCTTTTTCAAATTCTATTTCAGATTGAAAAGTCTCGTATTTTTCTTTTTTACTGAAACATTCTATCCCCCTACCCCTTTTTTTTGTACCACAAGTCCCGTCACATTCACATTTGTAGTCCTGATAGTACTGTTCTCTGATCAGCAGCAGCTCAGTATATTGATTTTCTGCTGTCTTTTTTTCACGCGCTATGTCTTCAAGTAAATTTGAATATTTAGTGTCTACATTGGAAATCATTGAAGTATTTTCAACTTTTAAAAAAGAATCAATTTCTGATTTAAAAATTTGAATTTCCATTGGTTTTGAAATGATCAGTGCAATAATTATTGCAATAATAAATCTTGGGATCGCTTTAGTCAAATCATTCCATTTATTGTCTGAAGATCGCATACTAGAGATAATGTATCGATCCAAATTAAAAATGATCGCACCCCATAAAAATGCAAGTGCAACATTCAAGATCAGATGATCAAAAATGATTGATAGTGCGAAAAAGGAAGAGACAACTGCAAGAATTGCAGTAAAAACTATGGTCATTCCAATACTAGAATATTTGGTAATCTCAAAACGTGGACAATCTTTCAAAAGCTCAAAACTTGCTCCTGAACAACTAATTAAAAAACGGTTTAAAAAGCTAACCTTTTTAGTTGGGTCCATTAATTGAATAATTTAGTGAGATAATCTTTTACTAAGTAAAGAAAATTTTCAATGATAGATTTCTTTTTAATCGTTTTTATATCGACTTCGGTATCCTTTTCACTAAAAAGACTACTATCCTCAAAACAATAAAGAGAAATATTTTTTCTTTGGGTTGTTTTCAAAGATTTAAAAACAAAACTAAACTCAGTATCTTTTAATATTTCGAATTCATGAAAGCCTGAAAGTGGTAAATTTCCCATTCGAGACTCGAGTAATTTTCCAAGCATTTTTATGTTCCAAGAAATTTTAACTTTTTGACCAAGATAAACAGCGTACCTTTCTTCCTCAGTAGATGAAGAACTAATTGCAATATATTCTTGTATTACAGGATCAAGAACCTCACCATCAAAATGAATTTCCTTGATTTTCAAAACTCTAACAAAAACACTTTTTTTCTGAATAGTTCCCTTATTCTTTGCTGTTAAAGTGAATTTTGTGTCTTCCTCAACCAAAACTTCTTCAACTCCTTTGGCGTCAAATTTTCTATTCAAAGGATTGATTTCCACCTCATGGGCGTTAAAAACCTCCCATTTAAGAGTAATTAATTCTTTCGGATAAATAATACTTCTGTCAGATTCAAATTCAATTTGGATATCACCGTCAAACATGGATAGTTTTTTTGAATCCAATGCCAATCCGTTAAAAAAATCATTCTTAAAACGAATTAAACCCTCTGCATCATCAAAATTTGGTTGTTCACGCTTGCTTATAAGATATTCCTTGTCGAAAATGCCAAAATAATCTTCCTTGACAAATAAGTTTTTATCAACCTTCCAAAAAATTTGAACATTTAAATCTATCAATCTTTTACACAGATTGACAAGTTTCATTGATTTTTTATGACTTGTAGAGATTACAACAATTTCGACAGAAAGTCCATTGTCGATTGATTCAAATAATGCTTTTGAAACTAAAAAAAGATCGTATTCGTCTATAATTAATTGAACGATACGGTGATCCCTAAGGAGTTCTTTCTCAAGTTCAGATATCAAATCATAGGTATAATAGAACCTGAACATCTTTTATTATTTAATATATTTTCATAAAAGTACAATTCCAAATTCAAATTTTGATAAATTTGAACATAATCGAAACTTAATGTCAGAAAAAAGTAATCTTAAAGGTTTATTGCCCTATCAAGAAGAAGACCATGCTTCTTTTTATGGTCGAGAAAAAGAGGTTGAGAATCTACTTCAGATTATTCAAAAAAATAAACTTATTACTCTGACTGGTGCCTCAGGATCTGGTAAAACATCCCTGGTCAATGCGGGTTTGATTCCAAGACTAAAAAAAGGCTTTTTAGGGCAGGCAGGAAACGAATGGGCGATTTGTAAATTTAGACCCGGAGTGAATCCGATTGAAAACATGATTTCGGCTTTAACAAATTCGGGCGTTTTCAAAAAAGATCGCAGAGCAAATACTGAGGATTTTTCTAACTATAAAAAGATTATTGAAGAAGATAAAAGTTTATCTCTTTCTAAAATTTATCGCGATTCTGAAATATACAATCAAAGAAACCTTTTGATTATTGTAGATCAACTAGAAGATATTTTTGCGCTACAAAAAATTTTCGAGCATAAAAATGGAGATGATCATTTACTATTAGACATCGTTTCAAGAACAGTTCGTTTTAGAGAAACGTCAGTTTACTTTTTAATTTGCCTGCAAACAGAGTACATCACTAAACTAACAAACTATGCAAGCATACAAGAACTATTTAGCAAATCACAGTATGCTATCCAAAACATCGGGAATCAAGGACTTAAATCCTTAATTACCAATAATTTCACTTCAAATGGAATCGGTTTTGAAAACTCAGCTTTCAATCATTTGATAAAACAATCTTTTCAGGATTTAAGTCTTCTACCAAATCTTCAATTTCTTTTGCACTGTCTTTTGGTTGCTAATAGCTCTAATGAAAGAGTGACTAATGAAATGATTCAAGAGTTTGGTGGTGTTCAAAATATTATAGGAAATAAATTTGAAGAAGTCTTTCAATCCCTAACTAAATCCGATCAGAAAAACTTTGAAAAAATCATTAAATCGACCATAAATTTTGAGTTTGATGACAATCAAACGATGGCAAATTCTTTTGGTAAAATGCTCAAAATCACTGGTCTAGATAAGAAAAATTCCACTAGATTGATTCATACGTTCATGAAAGAAGTGGGAAACTCTATCGAGTTTTTTGAAAATAAAATCTCCGGAATCCAAAGAAAAAATAATACTACGATTAACCTCAGCGATATCGTAGCATTTAATTATGAAAAAAACAGAAACTGGAAACGTGAACAAGATTGGATAGAAGAAGAGAAACTCGCTTTTCAAAATTATTCTGATTACGCATTACAAGCCCAAAAACATGCCCAAGGTGATATTAGCTTGATGAATTCTCCAGAACTTGAAATGGCAATCAACTGGCGTGATTCTGATACAATTGATGAAAATTGGGCAAGAAAATATTCTTTGAATTATTCAAAAACTATTGGCTTTATTAATGATAGCGAGAAGCAGTTTAACTTAAACAAACACAAGGAAGAACAGCGGATAAAACGAAAGAAACGTATCACTAAAAATGTGATTATCGCTGTAAGTAGTCTTACTATAATTGCCATTTTTATGGCTTTCGATGCGTATTTAAGCAAAGCAGAAGCTGAAAAAAACTACATCGAGGCGAACATGGCTAAAGATCTTGCTGAAAAAAAATCTAAAGAAGCAGAAACTGCTCGTAAAGTTGCTGATGAAAGTGCTGCAATGGCCATGAAAGAAAAAAAACTGGCTGACTCTGCGAAAATTATAGCTCAAAGATCCCTCAGAAAAGCTGTCATTGCACAGCAACAAGCAGTAAGAAGTGCCTTAGAAGCCGAAGAACAAAAAAAACTTGCTAAAGCTTCTGAACAAATTGCAAAGGAAAAACAAAGCGAAGCATTGATTCAAAAGGATAAAGCTACTAGAGCCAAGGAACAAGCAGAAAAATTAAAACAAATCGCATTATTAGAAACAGAATTCTATCCTATTATGATTCAATTGGAGAATTTAACTAATGAATCCTCAGATGTCGAATCAAATGGCTTGATCTTAAATACCATTCAGCAAACACTTCAAAAATATTATGATTATGAAAAGTTAATGCTTGAAACAAATTCAGGGAAAATTGTTACCGAAGGATTATTCATTTTACTTCAAACCGCTTTAAAAGCACTGGAGAGTAAATCAAGTTATCGAGAAACTTCGATGCTGATTAAAAAAATTAAACCAAGTGCCTCTATCAGATCAATCAGTACTTTTAACAACAACATTATTGCCCTAGGTGGTGATGATCAATATCTTTATGTTTTAAATGGAGCTACTCGTAAAGAAATTGCCCCTATAAAAATCAACGAGCGAATCCGAAAGATTGTAATCGCAGATGCCAATATCATCTACGTTGGCACCTTTAAAGGAAATGTCTATAAAATTGATTTGACTGCTCAAAATTCACGAGGACGAAAAAAGAAAATTCATGAGAATTCTGGACTTATAAAAGAGCTTCATTTCAACTCAGATTCCAATAAACTCTTGATCGTTACTTCGACTAGTATTTCTGTTTATGATGGTCAAAAATCTTCTGAACTGGCAAGAACAAACTCCATTAATACCAGTTACTATAATCAAGATTACAACAAACTCTTTTTAGCAACCAATGATGGTCTTTACGCCCTTTTAGAAAATGAATTAAAACCCATTTCACTAAGAAAGATAAATCTAAATAATGATAAAATTTCAGCAATTTCATTTACTGAAAACAGAATGTTTTTAGGAACAGGTTCTGGGGTTTTATATGTGTATAATCTGATCGAAGAATCCAAGACCAAAACAACCTTGGAATATGATGATAAAATTGTTCTACACAGATCTGAAATAACAAAACTATTTTATGATCGGTCAAATGATAATTTGTATTCTGCCAGTTTCGATAACAAAGTATTAAAGTTTAACACGACTTTAAAAGACCTTAACAAAATTTCAAACTCTGTAATCTCTCTTTCAGGACACCAAAAATGGGTTTGGGATATCAATCTAATTCAAGATCAACAAGGAAATTATCTTGTAGTAACTGCTGATGAGAATGGAAATCTAATATCGTGGTTTGATAAAATCAGTAAACTAGTGGGGAAAGTTGAACAACTTATTCTGAAAAATTGAGCTGCAGAGCATCACATACTTCTTTCTATGGAATTCCTTTTAATTAGCAGTAGTCAAGACCCTAAACTATTTACATTAAATGCTTTAACGAATTCTTTGCTCTCTTTTTTCAAGCAAAAAAAAACCTTAATTTCTCTTGTTTTAACCTCAGACAGTCCAATTGATGACAATTTTTTATTTCTAGGAGATAGATACAAGAAAGTGGATTATGTCAGCAGCACTAGCCAGCTCAAAAAAATAAGTGATGCGGAATACGATTTTTTGATTTCGATTGAAAACTCCCTTCTTAGTTTAGTCTTAAGTCATAAGATTAAAGCAAGATCAAAAATATGTTTTAAAGGAAAGTTCACCTTTTTTGTGTTTGATAAAATTATACCCCAAATAAAAAAAGAGGGAATAAAATATATCAGCCTTCAAGACATTGGCAATTTAATGGATCTTACCTTTAAGTGTCCTGAAGCAATTACGCCTAAATATCATCTTGAAAACTCGCTAGTGCGAAAAAATCATGAGATGATTCATTGGATATACAACACCAACCACTCTATTGATCTGCCAAATTCAAATTATATTTTGATTGATATAAAAATCAATGGATTTCAAAAAAACAAACAACTTGAAATACTATGCAGTTTATGCAGCCAACTCGTCAACAAATTTAAATTGAAGATAATTTTCATCAGTGATCAGCAAAATCGTTTTGAAAATGTACTGAATACTTCTGCATCCTTAACCCCCGAAAATTTCATCTATAGCCAACAGAGTATTGACGAAGCAATTGCTCATTTTCCTCTTCTAAATCATTCGTCTTTGATCGTTACTAATAAATTAAAAAGCACCCCCTTTTTATATTTAATCAACAAACCTTTTTATTTGATTAAAAACAAAGGGCTGTTTTTAAAGTTCTACTCACCAACAAACTATTACAAAAATCTTTCGAAAAAAATAGCAGGAGAAATAAGCTATATGTTAAAAAGCATTTAACTCTTTAGATCTTTAAAGATGAAAACAGAAAAAAAAATAAAAGAATTAGAATATCGAATTTTTAATCTCGAAAAAAGTCTTGATTTACTAATGAAAAAGTTAAATCGAGTTGAAGAAGCATTACCCTTTGATACTGAATCTAATGAAAATGAGAACCTTGAGGCTGAAAACCTTCTGAGCATAAAAGATGCCTGTATTCTTTTAAACATCACTGAAACAAAACTAATGGGATGGGTAAGAAAGGATTTAATTACTTTTCAACGAGTCGGAGAAATAACATACTTTGACAAAAGTGAATTAAAAATTCTTTTTAGAAAAATGATGGTTCAAGATTTAGAATAACTCTTCCTAACGTTTTTACAACATTCCTTTTTTCATTTGATCAATGGCATAGTTAGCAGCTCTTGCTGAAATAGCCATAAATGTCAGTGATGGATTTTGAGTTGATGTAGATGTCATACAAGCTCCATCTGTAACAAAAACATTTTTGCAAAGGTGTAACTGATTCCACTTATTTAAGAGAGAGGTTTTAGGATCTTTCCCCATACGTACCCCACCCATTTCATGAATATCATTCCCCGGACGGCGTTGGTTATCGTTTGTTTTTATATTTTTAAAACCTGCCTTGGTAAACATTTCGGTAAACTGTTCAAAAAAATCCTGTATCATTTTTTCATCATTCTCATCGTAATCTACATCGATATTCAGTAGTGGGATTCCCCAGGAATCTTTTTTCTCTTTGTCCAGACTAACTTGATTTGACTCTTTTGGAATGGTTTCACCCATCATATGGGAATTTACTTTCCATAATCCATTTTCCTTGGTTTGGAGTAAATTAGACTTAAGCTGTTCGCCAAAACCATCTGCATTGGTCTCTCTAAATGGACGAGCACCAAAACCCGCAGCATATCCTCTCAAGAAATCTGTTTCCTGTTTGTACACGTTCCTAAAACGAGGTACATAATGAGAAGTTGGTTTTGCACCTTCAGTTGTATATTCAGGAAAGCCATCATAATCTGCATCGATTGTAGCTCTGTAGTTATGAAAAGCAATGTATTTCCCTAACAAACCATTATCGTTACCTAATCCATTTGGAAAACGCCTTGAAGTAGAGTTTAGTAAAATTAAATTGGTATTTAGTGTCGCAGCTGTAACAAAAACCACCTTGGCAAAATAATCCTCAGAAGTTTTAGTTTCTGAGTCAATAACCCGAACTCCAATTGCTTTTTGCTGGGATTCATCGTAAAGGACAGAATGTACTACTGAGTTGGGTTTTAAAGTTAAATTACCCGTTTTTAGTGCCCAAGGAATTAAAGTGGAGTTTGCATTGAAATACCCTCCTAATGGACAGCCTCTTTGACAAATTCTTCTGCTCATACACAAACCTCTACCCTGCTCGATAAATATAGGTTTACTCTCAGTTAAGTGAGCACATCTACCATATATTACATGACGATCTTTGTAATGTTTTTTAACTTGCTGACTAAAATAATCTTCAACAATATTTGATTCCCATGGCTTTAAAAAATCTCCATCTGGTAAAGTGTCTAAATTATCCTTGTTTCCACTTACCCCTACAAAACGTTCCACGTAGGTATACCAATCTGCTAAATCATCATATCGGATTGGCCAGTCAACTGCGTATCCATCACGCTTAGGACCTTCAAAATCAAAAGGGCTCCATCGTTGAACTTGGCGCGCCCACATAATAGACTTCCCTCCCACTTGATATCCTCTGATCCAGTCAAAAGGTTTAACTTGACCATAAGGATGCTCCTTATCTTTTACAAAAAAATGCTTTGCATCCTCTCTAAATGCATAGCAACTACTTGCAACAGGATTCTCTGAAATTTCTTGAGAAGTTAATCTACCTCGGTGCTTAAATTCCCAAGGCTGCATATTAGTAGTCGGATAATCTTTGAGATGCTCAACATTTGGTCCACGCTCTAAAAGAAGTGTTTTAAATCCTTGCTCACTAAATTCTTTAGCGGCCCATCCGCCCGACATTCCCGCTCCAACAACTATGGTGTCAAAAGTATTTGATTTCATTATTTATTTTTAAAAGTTTAAACAGCTACACGTCCTAAGTAGCGACCAGGCATGAATTCAAATTTGAGGTATTGGGTGAGGTAATTTTCAGAAGTTTTGAAATGGAGTATACTGTACCTTTTTAGTAAGTTTAGAAAATCAGAAATTAATGACTTTTCTTCCAATTGATCTCCAATAAATTTATTTTGCTCTTCAATTAATAGATCAGAAAAATCAATTTTTTGTTGGGGAGATATAGATGTTAAAAACGAATTTAATCCATTAGTCAAAAACGATATTTCTCTTGGCGAACCACAATCATTAATCATAGTTAGTACAAAGTCTACTCGTTTTTCGGGAGTTGGAAAGTTGACTGGATCTTCCGCTAGTATAAGATTGCAAATTTGTCCTATTACATTTTGCTCTTTTCTTTTGATCAAGGGAAAATTTGAATAAATTAGTTCCGGTGTAGTTTCACATGCATATGGTAATAAAAAAATTCCACCTGATAAAAATCCAACATTCCTAATTGCACTCCGTCTATTCATTTAAATAGTTGATATTTAGTTAAAATTTACGATATGTTCCACTTAAAAAAGCATTTGCTTTTTCTTCTTTAAAAAGTGCCTTCTCACTGTCCCAATGAAGTGTTTTATTGGGAAACCTCCCTGCAATTACACCTAATAGAATCGTTTCGGTAAGTCTTGCAGAATAAGAAAATGGTGCAGAGACTTGACCATTGCCTAGACATGCGTCTACAAATTGATGATAATGTTTGGGTGCGTCCTTCTCGTAGTCATTTTTTGTAGCGCCTAGAGAGCCTTTGGGGTCGTATTTTGTCACATCTATTTCTTGATAGTTACCCTCCACTATATGTCTTGGAGCTTCCATAAAATGGGGTAACAAAAGACGTCCTTTTTCACCGATGAACATAGCACCTTGAAGGGGTAACTTATCTTTATTGGGTAGCTTTAACTCTTTGTTACTTTTAGGAGCCCCGGGTCCATCAGACCATATCCATGTAAGTGTTTCAGCCGTATATTTAGTACCCGGAAATGTGTAGGTTACCTTATTGTTTTCAGGAAATCCAAAACCATTTGGTTTTCTACATTTGTTTGTAATGGTCATCGGTACATCAAGTTCTAGAGCATTATAAGGCGTGTCAAAAATATGAACTCCCATATCCCCCAAAGTACCACATCCGTAATCTACTAATTTTCGCCAGTTTCCAGGATGATAAACCTTTTCTTTGAATGGTCTTTCAGGTGAAGTTCCCAACCATAAATTCCAATCAAATTGTTCAGGTATGGCATCCTCACCTTTAGGCATTGGTCCGTCATATCCCCAGTTTTTTGGAGACCACGCATGAACTTTGTGAACTTTTCCAATAATTCCAGATTGAATCAACAAAGTGGCTAATTTATAGTCGTAGAAGGAATGCACCTGGATTCCCATTTGAGTAATTAAATTCTTTTTCTCTGCGAGCTGACGCATGGCTCTCGCTTCAGAAACATAATGAGTTAATGGTTTTTGACAGTAGACAGGTTTATCTAATTCCATAGCCATTAAAGATGCTGGCGCATGAGTATGATCCGGAGTAGATACAATTACAGCATCAATTTCATCATGCATTTCATTTAATAATTTTCTGTAGTCAGTAAATTTCTTAGCGTTGGGATATAATTTATGCGAAGCATTTAAATTATTTTGATCTACATCACAAAGAGCTACAACTTCAACTGCTTTGTGCGAAGCAATAGATTCAAGATCTGAGGCTCCCATACCACCTACACCAATATGTGCAGTGCGTAAACGTTTACCCTCTTTTGACAGGGCCAATAGGGATGAAGGAAAAAGGGCTGTACTGGCCAAAACGGCAGAAGTTTTTATAAATTCTCTTTTTTTCATTTAAAGTTCAAATTATTTTAGAAACACTAGCATTTTAAATATAGAACAATGACTCAAATATAAAAAATTTATGGTTTAAACTTTCTAACGCGAAATATGGTTTTAAATTAATATTGTTAAAGTAAAAAAAAGCCGTTGCAAGTTTTTGAAATCTCTGGGCGGAACTCAGAATTTTAAGAAACAATTAATGTTGATTAAACCTCTAATATTTAGGCAAAAAGTTTAAAAATTAATTCAAAAAAAATTTTATATTTGTGTAAATACCTATATAATGAACGCAATCAAATCTTTCCTAATGGCCATTACCCTGATGGCCTCCTCTTATTCAGTGTACTCACAAACGTCTGAAAACCCATGGGCTATTGCTGTGGGTGCAGACCTTATCAACCTTCAGGGTGATAATGTAGATTCAGGTTTAAAATTCGGCGCGCCTGCCCTGAGTTTATCCCGTTATCTTGGTGCTGGCTTTTCTGTTGGAGCTCAGTATGTGATTGGTAATGCCGAGAACAACAACGTTGACCTGGATTACAAATCTCTTGATGGAATTGTAAAATACAATATTTCAGAAGGTAAAGTAGTACCCTACCTATTTGGTGGTTATGGTCTAACTCGGATTTATGAATCTGACGTAAATGAAGGCTTCTTTCCTTCCACTGAGTCTGGTAGAACAATTTCTGGTGGTATTGGAGTAAACTTTTATTTGGATGAAAATTTCGCAATAAATCTGAGCACTTCCTACAGAGGTGTCAGTGAAAAGAGTACACACAATCATTTGCAACATATTGTTGGACTGAGTTATAACTTTGGTGCTGGTGATGCCGATAAAGACGGCGTACCTGATGAGAAAGACTCATGTCCAGATGTACCCGGTCTAAAAGAATTTGATGGATGTCCCGATTCAGATGGTGACGGAATCCCTGATAATAAAGACAGATGTCCTGAAGAGGCTGGAACAGAAGCTCTTCAAGGATGCCCCGATACCGATGGAGATGGTATTGCTGACGTTGACGATGCATGTCCCGAAATATCTGGTTCTGCAGCTATGAATGGATGTCCTGACAGTGATGGAGATGGTGTTGCTGACAATTTAGATCGTTGTCCAAATACAGCAGGTGATCCTGAAAATGCAGGCTGCCCATGGGCTGACCGTGACAATGACGGAATTCCCGATAAAGATGACCAGTGCCCTGATGAAAAAGGGGCAGTCGCAAACCAGGGCTGTCCAGATGAACCAACAGATTTAATCAACTTTATCAGTAGTGAAAAAAATCGTTTCTTATTCTCTGCGAGCAGCAGCGATCTTAGTGCTGAAAATATTGAAACCTTAAATTCATTAAAACAGTTGTTGGATAAATATCCGAAAACAGCAATTAAAGTCGAAGGACACACTTCCAGTGATGGAAGTTCTGCCTACAACCAGAAACTTTCTGAACAAAGAGCTGAAGCACTAAAAGCACATTTGGTCTCGGCTGGAATTAGCTCAGACAGAATTGAAACTGTAGGTTACGGTGAAACAAAACCGATTGATGATAATAATACAGTCAACGGTAGAAAAAACAATCGTAGAGCAAAAATTAATCGGAGTGCTCAACTTAAAATGAATTAAATTAACACAAGAGCTCATATTTTAGATTAAAACCTCCCATAAGCTGGGGGGTTTTTTTAATATTGCGTTAACACATGACTAAACAAATGAAAAAAAAATATCTGATCACAATATTATTTTTATCTCTGTGCCTAAATGCTCAAGACAGAACATTACCAATAGACACTATCGTCACAACGAATCATACAACAAAAATCAAAGGTGAGACAGTAAACTATCAGGCTCAAACTGGTACTCAGCCTGTTTGGAACAGTGCTGGAAAACCTATAGCTACCTTATTTTACACATATTACAAGAGAACTGATCTTAAAAATGGAAGTCACAGACCATTAATTTTTTCATTTAATGGTGGTCCTGGCTCTGCTTCAGTTTGGATGCATTTAGCATACACAGGACCCAAAATCCTTAAAATTGACGACGAAGGATACCCTATTCAGCCTTATGGCTATAAGAGTAATCCAAATTCTATTCTTGATGTAGCAGATATTGTTTTTATCAACCCTGTAAATACAGGCTATTCAAGAATGGTTGAAGTTGATGGTGAAATGCCTGATAAAAAACAGTTTTTTGGAATCAATGAAGATATTGCCTATTTAGCTGAATGGATGACCACCTTTGTAAGTAGAAAGCAACGATGGGAATCTCCAAAATATTTAATCGGAGAAAGCTATGGTGGAACAAGAGTGATGGGACTTTCTGCTGCCTTACAAGAAAGTCAATGGATGTATCTAAACGGAGTCATAATGGTATCGCCAGCAGATTACAAAGTAATTCGTGTAGGAGGCCCGGTTTCTTCTGCTTTAAATCTACCTTATTTTGCAGCAGCAGCATGGTTTCATGAAAAATTGCCAACTACCCTTCAGCAAAAAGATTTAACTGAAGTTCTTCCTGAGGTCGAAGATTATACTATCAATAAACTAATTCCTGCACTAGCTAAAGGCGGGTTCATCTCTGAACAAGAAAAAATGCAAGTTGCCAATAAAATGTCTGAATATTCTGGACTTTCACTTGAATCTGTACTTCAGAATAATCTTGATATTCCGACTCGATTTTTTTGGAAAGATTTACTCCGTGAAGAAGGAATGACCATTGGAAGATTAGATTCTCGCTATCTAGGGATCGATCGAAAAGATGCTGGTGTTCGGCCGGATTACAGTGCTGAGCTTACCTCGTGGCTTCACTCCTTTACTCCTGCTGTAAATCATTACATCCAAAAAGAACTTAAATTCAAAACAGATATCAAATACAATATGTTTGGCCCTGTTAGACCATGGAATAATGATAACGATAACACCAGAGAGGACTTACGAAGAGCAATGGCTGAAAACCCTTACCTTAAAGTACTCTTCCAATCGGGATATTATGATGGTGCCACTACCTATTTCAATGCTAAATATACAATGTGGCAAGTTGACCCAAGTGGAAAAATGAAAGATCGATTCTATTTTAAAGGGTATAGAAGTGGCCATATGATGTATCTACGGAATGAAGACTTGGTGAATGCAAATGAAGATATTCGAAGTTTTATAGAATCTTCTTCTTCAAAAGGTAAGGCTGCAAAATATTAGACGTCACATCGCCGTATTGCATCTGCAAGTGATTTTAACCCCTCCTCAGTACGATCACGAGGAATAAATTCTTGAGCGACATATCCTTCGAATCCTGACTCCACTATAGCTTCCATTATAGCCGGGTAGTATAACTCCTGAGACTCATCAATTTCATTTCTTCCAGGAACACCTGCAGTATGAAAATGACCGTAATATTCTTTATTCTCACGAATAGTTCGAATCACATCACCTTCCATAATTTGCATATGATAGATGTCATACAGCAACTTGAAATTATCGGATCCTAAAGCTTTACAAAGTGCAACCCCCCATTCGGAATTATCACACATATAGTCATTATGATCAACTTTAGAATTTAGGAGTTCCATATTTAAAATAACACCGTGTTTTTCTGCTGTAGGGATAATTTCTTTGAGGCCATTGACACAATTCTGTAAACCAGTCTTGTCATCAATTCCTCTACTATTTCCACTAAAACAGATAAGGTTTGTCCATCCTGCTTCTGCCACCAAGGGTATAAATCGTTTGTAATGTTTTATCAAATCTTCGTGATATTTAGTATCACACCAACCTTTAGTTAAATCTCTTGTAGACTTCCCCTCTAAATCTCCATAACACATGGTAGAAGTCAATCCATACTTTTTTAAAGTATCCCAGCCCTCTGCACCAATCAGATCGATTCCTACTAACCCTAAGCTTTTAGCTTCTTTTGCAAGGGTCTCTAAAGGTATATTACTAAAACACCATTGACAGACGGAATGATTGATATTTCCTTTCAGTGGTTGGGAATCACCAGATTCATCTGTCAAATTTACATTTGGGATTGCCAGCGCACTAGTTCCTATAGCTAGTGTCTTTATTGCCTTTCTTCGGTTTATACCACTATCTGATTTCATATTACAAAGAATTTAAGTTATACAATATAAATAATTTTACCCAATCAGTTTTTAATATTTTCTTCCCATTTCCATGCGCTATAGAGGGATTCTTCTAAACTATAGCGGGCTTTCCATCCAATATTTGTTTCTATTTTTGAAGGATCAGCATAAGCAGAGACCGTGTCTCCAGGGCGTGGATCAGAAAGCTCAAAAGGAACTTTTTTACCAGTAGCACTTTCAAATGACTCAATCAATTCCAATACACTTACTCCATTGCCTGTTCCTACATTATAAACCTCACAAGCTTCAACATTTTTCTTTTTGAGTAGATAATCTAAACTTTCAATGTGAGCTTGAGCCAGATCCATCACATGTATATAGTCCCTTATACAACTTCCGTCAGGAGTATCATAAGAAGAACCAAATACTTTAAGTACAGGTCTTATTCCTCTTACTGTTTGGGTTAAATAAGGAACAAGATTTTGTGGAACACCCACTGGATACTCTCCAATTTTTGCAGAGGAGTGTGCTCCAATAGGATTAAAATACCGCAATAAGATTGCTTTAAAATCAGGATAAGCTTTACAGCAATCTTCTATGATTTGTTCACCAATTTTTTTGGTGCTTCCATAGGGAGACGTAGCAGGCTTTAACGGTTCGTCTTCCCGAATAGGAAGTGTTTCAGACTGACCATATACAGTACATGAAGAACTGAAAATTAGGGGGATTGATCGTGTGACTATTTGCTTCAAAAGTTGTTGTAACCCTCCTAAATTATTGTTGTAATATTTGAGAGGTTCTGAAACACTCTCACTAACAGATTTAAAAGCAGCAAAGTGGATTACACCTCCTATATCAGTAAATTCATCGAATAATTGATTCATTTCTGATTCATTACTTACATCAATTTTTCTAAACAAAGGGAGTTTTCCAGTGATGGACTTTATCCCATCCAAAACTTGGATTCGAGAATTTTCAAGATTATCTATAACAACGACATCTATGTTGTTCTGTAACAAAAGCGTAGTAACATGAGAGCCTATATATCCTAGGCCTCCTGTAATCAGTATTTTCAATTAATTATGTTTTAAGTTAATTCCCACCCTTTTCTATATTCTCTGCTTACAAATTGATTTGCAACTTCAAGATTTTTGATTCTCATTTCTTCACCATCCCAAAGTAATTTTTTACGCCCAATATACTCTTGTCGTCTTGAATTTTCACCTTTTCTCAACAAATAACTTCTGATGGCAATATTTCCCATTAGAACAGTTTCTGTAAGGGGACCTGAATAATCGAATGAAGAGGTCA
>JAQWHT010000101.1 GCA_029249225.1 Flavobacteriaceae bacterium | reverse complement strand
CAAACAAGGCTGAAGTAGACTTGGTAATCTGATTATCTAATTCATCAAGACTATACCCTATAGCTAGCTTTGAAGCTACCTTAGCGATTGGATAACCTGTTGCCTTACTCGCTAGTGCAGAGGAGCGTGACACTCTCGGATTGATCTCAATAGCAATTATATCTTCCTTTTCGTCTGGGCTCACTGCAAACTGCACATTACAACCACCAGAAAAATCTCCAATACTGCGCATCATCTTCATCGCCATATCACGCATTTTTTGGAAGGTAGTGTCAGATAATGTCATTGCAGGAGCAACTGTAATGGAGTCGCCTGTATGAATCCCCATAGGATCCATGTTTTCAATAGAACAGATTATAACTACATTATCATTTTTATCGCGTAAAAGTTCTAACTCGTACTCTTTCCAACCCATCATGGCTTTGTCAATCATAACCTCATGGATGGGTGAAACTTCGAGTCCACGTCGCATTAATTCATCAAAATCTTCTTCCTCATAAACAATTGCTGCACCCGCACCTCCCAGGGTGTAAGATGCACGAATACAAAGTGGAAAACCAAATTCTTGAGCAATTTCCTTTCCTCTTAAGAAGGAGGTTGCCGTAGCCTGAGGAGCCATGGGAACATCAATTTCCTCCATAAGTTCACGAAATTTTTCGCGATCTTCAGTAATATTTATCGCGTCAATATTTACTCCAATAAGTTTTACATTAAAGTCTTTCCAAATGCCTTTTTCATCAGCCTCTATGCACAGATTAAGTGCAGTTTGTCCTCCCATGGTAGGCAAAACAGCATCAATTTGTGGATGTTCCTTTAATATTTGAACGATGGATTTCGTTGTCAAGGGCAGTAAATACACATAATCTGCCATCGTGGGATCAGTCATGATGGTTGCAGGATTGGAATTTATGAGTACTGTTTCGATTCCGTCCTCCCTTAGAGACCTAAGGGCTTGAGTTCCAGAATAATCAAATTCACAAGCTTGACCAATTACAATTGGTCCAGAACCAATCACTAAAATACTTTTGATAGAGTCTACTTTTGGCATAAAATAAAATATAGATTATGAAGATAAAAAAAAGGTGCTACTTCCAAAAAAGTAACACCTCTAAAATAGGATATGTTTGCGATCATTTTTTGTGACGCGGTTCAGATGAAACAGAGATTTTTTTCCTGCCTTTAGCTCTTCTAGCGGCTAAAACTTTTCGCCCGTTGGCTGATGCCATGCGTTCGCGAAAACCGTGCTTGTTTCTTCTTTTTCTTTTCGAGGGTTGGAATGTTCTTTTCATAATTTCTTAACTGAAATGGTGTTCCTTTTTGAGTCGGGCAAATATACAACAACTTTTTAGTCTTCCAAACATGAAATAAACATTTCACGATTGATTTTTTTTACCTTTGTAAAAAACAATTTATGTTTCCAAAAGTTATTAAACTCATTCTCGCAGTCATCACTCTAGGTTATGCTGTATACCAATTTACAGATGACTACATTGGTAATGGTATTTTATTTGTGCTGATAACGGGAATGTTCATTCTTCTCTACTTTAAAAATGAAATTATTTTTCTTTCTTTTTTAAGGCTTCGTAAGCAAGATTTCGTAGGAACTGAAAAATGGCTCAACCGCATTCCCAACATTGAAAGAAATTTAGTGCGCAAGCAACAAGGCTATTATTTCTACCTCATGGGAATTATTCAGTCTCAAAAAAATCTTACTCAGGCAGAGAAACACTTTAAATCTGCATTAAAATTAGGACTTTCTATGAACCATGATTTAGCGATGGCTAAAATGAGCTTAGCAGGAATCTATATGCAAAAAAGAAGGAAACGTGAGGCTCAACAACTTTTGACAGAAGCTAAAAAGCTAGACAAACATGGCATGTTAGCTGGTCAAATGAAAATGATTCAGCAACAGATGAAAAAGATTTAGTAACTCCCCTCCTCAGGAATTTCAATTTCGTAATATTTTCTCGATTTGTTGTTCAAATGATTTTGAATCAACCAGGGATTGTGAATTTTGATAATTTTATAATTAACAGACTGCGCTTTGGCAAATTTTGCAATATTAGTGATCGCAGTATCCAAACCAATTTTTTTGATGGGTATCGGCTGATATAAATCTTCTTCATCATAAATAAATCCATAACGTTGCGGATTGGACATGATTTCTTTGACTGCTAAAATTCGAAAAACATAACGGCTGGTTTCATTGTTTAACAACAAATCGTAATAGTTATCAGTAATTTGCTTTTCCAATAAACGATCGGTACCGTACATCCCTCTATTATAAGAAGCTGCCGCTAAAGTCCAAGAGCCTAGTCGTTTCTTTGCTTTCTTTAAATAAGCGCACGCAACTCGTGTAGACTTTTCGATATGATAACGCTCATCAACATTTGAATTCACTTCCAAACCGTACTCTCTTGCTGTGCCAGGCATAATTTGCCAAAATCCTTTTGCTCCTTTGGGAGAACGAACATTTTCTAGAGCACTTTCTATAACAGCTAGATATTTAAAATCATCTGGAACTCCTTCTTCTTGAAGAATTTTTTCTATGGTAGGAAAATATTTATTCGCCCTCTTGAGCAACAACATCATATTAGATTGCCAGTAAGTATTGACCAATAATTCTTTGTCTAATCGCTCTCTGATATCGGGTTGATCTAGAGGAACTATTTCTTCAGAAAATTCTATACTCGCAGGCAGCTTTAAAGCATACACCTTGTAAGTTTCTTCTCCATGGGAATTAAAGGCTGTGAGTTTCTCTAAATCAAATTCTTTAAAACTTAAAAGAAAAACCAAAGCCAAAAGTGAGAGTAGAAATACTTTTTTTTTGTTCATGAATACCATTTTATTCTGTTTTAATAAAATCCAATCACTAAAGTAATTGTTTTTATTTTAAATAGACTACTCAAGAAGTTGAGGAAGTTCACGATTAAACCACCTTGCATGCGTTATAATAGCTGCATGTCCACCCTCAATCTTATGAAAGGGTGGTAACAAGTTTTTTATCGGAAAAACTGTATCCTTTTCTCCTTGAATATGAATAATATTTTCTAAAACAATTTCTTGATCCCACTGCACTAATGCATCTATAGCCCAGCTTAAGTAATGCGGATTTCTTTCTGATAGGTATTTTTGGTACAACTCTAGTCGTTTCTGAATCCCTTTCCCAAAAGCAAATAAAGCTAGGGCGTCAAGGCTATTGATCCATTGTGTGGGAAGCAATTTGTGTGCGTTTGTTTTTTTTGCCATCTTCATTGGCAATGGAAGCTCTTTGTTAGTCTTTATACTTGACACTAAAACCACTTTATCCACAACAATATGTTTTGCCATTTCTTGAACCAATACGCCTCCAAAAGATACCCCTAAAAGAATTGGATTAGGAACTTCTATTCGGTCACACATTCGAAGAGCATAGGCCGATAAAGCTTCATTTTGATTGGGCTGAATCCAACTTAAATGATGAATAATATAAGGGTCTGGGAGATTGATAAACTCAAATATTTTAGGACTTGCAGCCATTCCAGGCATACAATAAACATGAATTGAATTTACTTTTGAAGCTGAATTAGGTGTGGATGTTAACAAATTTTTGTATTTTTGTGTCCCTCATTAAATTTGTGGATAAAACTAAAACATTTCTTCAAAAACAGCATTATGATTGAATTGAATCTAGTAAATAATGAGTTCTTAAGACAATTTGAAGTTAACTTCGATAATCAACTCGCCAGAATTGAATATTCAGAACAAGAGAGAAAAATTTTTCTGACCAAGATTTCTATCCCTGAACCCATTCAAAACAAAAAATTTGAAGAAGCCTTTATCGTTAAAGTATTAGAATTTATCCAAAACAAAAATCTTCGTGTAGTTCCCACTTCTCCAAAAATAGCGGGTTTTGTAAGACGTAATCGACGCTATAAAGAACTGCTTCCTGTTGGAATCAAGCTTTAATTTTTTTCAGAAAACCTTACAATTCCTTCCTCGTCGATTTTATCTAATGTTACTTTTTTTATTGTATTGACCCATTTTGGATTCCAGGGGGCCCGGACCTTTACATAATTCTGAGAAAATCCAGTAATATATCCCTTTTTGTTTTCTCCTTCAAAAAGCACTTCCACTGCCTTACCTAGCTGAGATTCATAAAAAGCTCTTCTTTTTTTCACCGATAGCCCTCTCAACATTTTACTCCGTTTAATTCGAACTTCAGAAGGAACTACACCCTTCAGGTTAATTGCTTCTGTATTTGGACGTTCTGAGTACGTAAATACATGCAGATACGAAACAGCTAAGTCATTCAAAAAATGATAGGTTTCTAAAAAATCTTCTTCTGTTTCTCCAGGATAACCTACGATTACATCTGCACCGATACAAGCATCAGGCATTTTGGTTTTAATCCATTGAACACGTTCTCTATACAACGGACTCAGGTAGCGTCTTTTCATACTTTTTAAAATACGATCACTTCCGCTTTGCAGAGGGATATGAAAATGAGGAACAAACCGTTTGCTCTCAGATACAAAGGAAATCATATTCAAACTCAATAAATTAGGTTCGATAGAGGAAATACGTATACGGTTGATGGGCTTAACGCTATCTAAAGCCGTGATTAACTCTAAGAAAGTGTGTTGGTGTTTTTTATCTCCTTGCTCTCCTTTTCCATAGTCCCCTATATTAACACCCGTGAGGACAATTTCCTTCAAACCTGCTTCTGCAATGCGGTGAGCATTTTGGATCACATTCTCTAAAGTATCGCTTCGAGAAATTCCACGAGCTCTTGGAATAGTGCAGTAAGTACATTTATAATCACAACCGTCCTGAACCTTTAAAAATGCACGAGTTCTGTCGCTTATTGAATAACTACTTTCATAAAAATCAACTGACTCAATTTCACAAGAATAAACCTTACCCTTAGGTTGTTTTGTCAAATCTTGAATGTATTCATTAAGCTTAAATTTTTCAGAAGCTCCTAAAACTAAATCGACTCCCTCTAATGCTGCAATGGCATCGGGTTGTAATTGTGCATAACAACCAATCGCTACAACAAAGCCCTCAGGATTTTGCTGAAGTACTTTTTTTACAAGACCCTTTACTCTTTTATCTGCATTTTCCGTAACTGAACAAGTATTGATAACATATACTTCAGCAAAGGAATCAAAAGAAACTCTTTGAAAGTTTTCGGTTTCAACACTGCGAGCTATAGTGGCTGTTTCAGAAAAATTTAACTTACAGCCTAGGGTATGAAATGCAACCCGAATAGCCTTAGTGACGGGTTCTTCAGGAGGATACAGTGTTTTTTCCATAGCTCTTTATAAAAGTGTAATTTTACGGCAAATATATCAACAAAAAAATTGATGCTTAAAGGGATTCTCTCGTATTATATCCTCGTAATTCTCATGCTCTTTGCATTAAGTGCATGTCATACCTCAGATAGTAGTCATTTAAAAAATGTATTTCGCTATAACGAATACAGAAATGTCACTTCTTTAGACCCAGCTTTTGCAAGAAATCCACAAAATATCTGGCCCATAAATCAGCTATTTAATGGATTAGTTCAGCTGGATAATCAACTTCAGATTCAGCCTGAAATAGCTTCTAGCTGGAGCATAAGTGAAGATGGCTTAACATACACTTTTAGTTTAAGAGATGATGTTTTTTTCCATTCTTCATCTCTATTTGGAGAAAAGAAGACTCGCAGGGTTTTGGCTTCTGATTTTATTTACAGCTTTAATCGACTTACTGATCCTAAAGTAGCCTCTCCAGGAAGTTGGGTTATGCAACAGGTAGATTTTTATGAAGCGATTGACGAACAAACATTAAAAATTCAGCTTAAGAATCCCTTTCCAGGTTTTTTAGGCTTACTCTCTATGCGTTATTGTTCAGTAGTGCCAAAAGAGGTTGTAGAGCACTATGGAAATAAATTCAGATCTCACCCTATAGGCACTGGACCTTTCTATTTTAAAAGATGGGAAGAAAACATCAAGCTCGTACTCCGGAAGAATACAACCTATTTTGAAAAAGACTTAAACGACCAACCACTCCCTTATTTAGAAGCTATTGCCATTCAATTTATTCCAGATATTCAAAGTGAATTCATGCTTTTTTTACAGGGAAAATTAGATTTTATCAATTCGCTAGACAGCTCCTACAAGGATGAACTTTTGACTCCAACTGGAGGACTTCAACACCTTTATAAAAACAGCTTAAAACTTCTTAAAGGACCCTATCTTAATACTGAATACATTGGGATTTATTTAGATAATCCAAACCCTGCAATCCAATCTGTAAAAATAAGAGAAGCACTCAATATAGGTTTTGACAGAAAACTCATGATCGCTTATCTTAGGAATAACATTGGCTACCCTGCGAAAAAAGGCTTTATTCCGAAGGGACTTCCGGGCACAAGTGAAGAAACGTTTTCCTATGATCCAGTAAAAGCTAGGAAATTAGTGAAAGAATATATCGAGGAAACACAATCAATACCTAAACTGACTCTGACAACGGATTCAAACTACCTCGATCTTTGCGAATACCTCCAACGAGAAATGCAAAAAATAGGAATCAACATAGAAGTTGAAGTGATGCCAACCGCAACCTTAAGACAAGCAAAATCATCAGGAAAGTTAGAACTCTTCAGAGCCAGTTGGATCGCGGATTATCCAGATGCTGAAAATTATTTATCACTGTTCTACAGTAAAAATTTTTCGCCCAATGGACCCAACTATACCCATTTCAAGAACACAAATTTTGATTCCCTCTTCAACCAAGCTATGGTTAACCCCATCGACAGTATTCGGATTCAAAAATATTTAGAAATGGATGCATTGGTCATGAAGTTTTATCCCGTTGTACCATTGTATTATGATGAGGTAATTCGTTTCACACAAAAAAATGTAAAGGGGATGGAAATCAATCCAATCAATATGTTGGTTTTAAAAAATGTTTTTAAGGAATAAAAAAAGCCACATATTGATGCGGCTTTGTTAATCACTTAGGAAAGGATTTTATTCTTTTTTAAACTTCGCGTATTTATTTTTAAACTTATCAATTCTACCAGCAGTGTCTACAAGTTTAGACTTACCTGTGTAGAAAGGATGCGATGTTCTTGAAATCTCTAGTTTGATTAAAGGGTATTCAACGCCCTCAACTTCAATAGTTTCTTTTGAATTTACTGTTGACTTCGTAATAAACACATCTTCGTTTGACATGTCTTTGAATGCAACTAATCGGTAATTATCTGGATGAATGTCTGTTTTCATAATACTAAAATCGAGTGCAAATTTAATTTTATTTTTCAAAATACCATTAACTCACCATCTTTTTTTATATTAGTATAGAATTTAAACCCTTTGTTATGGACACCCAAACCCCCTCAATTAAGTCGACAATTATCACCTTTGGAGTTATTTTAGGATCTATATCTGTCGCTTTCCAACTTATGCTGTTCTTTTTAGATATGCATTACAAAAATGACTCCACTGCTGGAATTGTATCTTTGATTATCATGATCGGGGTTCTACTCTACTCATTCATATCATTCAAAAAGCAAAACGAAGGTTTTCTCTCTTTGTCAGAAGCCCTTAAAATAGGCATTGGAGTATCATTAGTTTCTGCATTAATCGGAATAGTTTACACTCAAATACTTGTGAATTTTTTGGACCCTGACACCATGAAAAAATCTTTAGAACTGTCAATGGATACGATGCGTGTCGAAAATCCTGAAATGCCACAAGAAGCGTTAGATACTGCAAGATCGATGCAAGAAAAAATGTCAAGTCCTTTAATTTTCTCTGCAGTACAAATAATATTTGCTTTATTTTTTGGATTTATCATTTCTTTAATCGGAGGTCTTATCGTTAAGAAATCTAGGCCTGAATAAGTCAAATTTTGTAGTTTTGTAGCACATGCAAAACGCCTTTGAACTTTCTGTTGTGATCCCTCTTCTCAACGAAGAAGAATCATTAGATTCTCTCTTCAAATGGATTGTAAAAGCCTTAGAGGGAAAGGCTTCCTCTTATGAACTCATTTTTATAGATGATGGTAGTACAGACGGTTCATGGGATATCATCAAATCTCTTGCACAGCAGCACAAGGAGATAAAAGGAATCCGCTTTGCGAGAAATTATGGGAAGTCTCAGGCTTTGCACGCCGGTTTTAAGCTTGCGGAAAAGGAATTCGTAGCTACCCTAGATGCTGACTTACAAGACTCCCCTGAGGAACTCCCCGAAATGATTCAGAACCTAAAAAACAATGATTTAGATTTAATTTCTGGATGGAAGAAGAAACGCTTTGACTCAATACTATTCAAAAACTTACCCTCAAAATTATTCAATTGGGCAGCTCGAAGAGTATCAGGGATTAAATTAAATGACTTTAATTGTGGCATTAAAGTATATCGACAAGAAGTCATAAAAAGTATTGATGTACACGGTGAGATGCATCGTTACATCCCCGTTTTAGCTTCCCAAGAAGGTTATCACAAGATCGGTGAACAAATCGTCCAGCACCAAGCCAGACAATATGGCAAAACAAAATTTGGAGCTGATCGCTTCTTTAAAGGGTTTTTAGACCTGATTACACTTTGGTTTATTAATCGTTTTGGTAAAAGACCAATGCACTTTTTTGGGCTTTGGGGCTCTATCATGCTTCTTTTTGGATTCGGATTTACGCTCTTTCTAGGAATTGATAAGTTGTATTTCGACACTAATGCTAGGCTCATTACTGAGCGTCCAGAATTTTACATCGCGCTTACCTTAATGCTTTTAGGGAGTCAATTTTTTATTGCAGGATTTTTAGGAGAAATGGTTTTGAGAAATACGAGGCTCACCAATCGTTATACCGTCAAAGAAAATATTTAAAATGGATTTAAAAAAACGAATCACACAATGGCAACAGCAGCCATTCGATCTCACAACCCAAAAACAAGTTCATGAACTTATTCAATTTCCAGAAGAGGCCGAAGATGCTTTTTATAAAGATTTAGAGTTTGGCACGGGAGGCATGAGGGGAATTATGGGAGTCGGAACAAACCGAATCAATAAGTACACCCTAGGCAAAAACTCTCAAGGCCTTTCAAATTATTTGTTGGAGGAATATGAAGGAGAAAGAATTAGTGTAGTGATCGCTTACGATTGTAGACATCAAAGTCAAGAGTTGGCAAAAGTATGCGCTGATATTTTTACTGCAAATGGAATAAAATGTTTTCTTTTCAGCGCACTAAGACCTACCCCTGAACTTTCTTTCGCTGTAAAATATTTGAAGGCTCAATGTGGCATCGTGCTTACAGCCTCTCACAACCCCCCAGAATACAACGGCTACAAGGTCTACGGTAAGGATGGTGGGCAACTTGTACCTCCTCAGGATGAAGCTATCAGTCAGAAAATTCAAAACACTTCTTTTGAGTCCATAAATTTTGAAGGGAATTCAAGTTTGCTAGAATATATCGATGAAGAAATTGATTCAGCCTATCAGAAAGATGTTTTGAATTCTGCCTTGTTCGACCACAGTAGAAATAAACCACTCAAAATAGTCTTTACACCCATTCATGGAACCTCTATTACTGCACTTCCTCAAGTTTTAGAAAAGGCAGGCTATCATAGAGTTTCTTTGGTGCAAGATCAGATTCATCCCAATGGTGACTTTCCTACAGTAGTCTCACCAAATCCAGAAGAACAAGAAGCCCTAAAAATGGCCGTAACATTGGCCACTGAACAGCAAGCAGATATTGTAATAGGAACTGATCCTGATGCTGATCGTTTTGGCCTAGTGGTTAAAGACTTGAATTCAGATTGGTATTATTTGAATGGAAATCAAATTATGGCTGTTTTAACTGAATTCTTACTTCAAAAAAAAGCAGTACAAAACAAATTACACACCAATTGCTTTATTGCTTCTACGGTAGTCTCTACTCCCCTCATAGAAAAGATGGCTCATCATTATGGGGTTCAATACAAAAATACCCTTACTGGTTTTAAATGGATTGCTAAATTGATTGAAGATTTTCCTAATCTAGAATTTATTGGAGGGGGAGAAGAAAGCTTTGGATACCTCATCGGTGATTCGGTTCGGGATAAGGATGCAATTTCTGCAAGTTTGTTAGCCTGTGAAATTGCTAACGATGCAGTAAACAATGGAAGTAGTTTTTTTGAACTTTTGATGGAATGCTATAAAAAGTATGGTTTTTACAAAGAACATCTGGTTTCTATTACAAAAAAGGGGAAAACAGGTACCGATTATATTGCACAACAAATGGAAAATTTCAGAAGTAACCCACCAAAAAGCATTGGTGGATCTCCTGTTCTGATTATAGAAGATTTCCTTAAACTCACAGCTTTTGACTTTGACAAGAATGAAGAATATCGTCTCAGCTACAGCCCATCAAATGTTATAATATTTAAGCTAAAAGATGGTTCAAAGATTGCATTACGTCCTAGTGGAACAGAACCTAAAATTAAATATTACTTTAGTGTAAACAGAGAATTCGATGTTGCGCTAAGCTGGGAAGAGCAGGAAATTATTCTTGGAAAACGACTGAATGAACTGACTTCTTCAATTTTACCTAAATGAAATCCTCCTTTCAAAACATTCTTCAGTTTGGTTGGAAATATAAAGGTTACGCATTACTAAATATAATTTTTAATGCACTTTATGCACTCTTTAGCGCTCTGTCTTTCGTGTCATTAATTCCGATGCTTAATGTTCTTTTTGAAACTACTACTCGTCAATTAGAACCCGCCAAATACGAAGGTGTTTTTAGGCTTCACCACTATATGAGAGACAGCTTAAATTTTCATATCGCTCAACGTCTTGATTCTGATCCTGAAGGGACCTTAATACTGGTCATAGGGCTCGTATTGAGCCTATTCTTTCTGAAAAACATCTGTAACTACTTGGCTATGTATTTTATTACCTATTTACGTAATGGGATAATAAAAGATCTCCGGAATTCTATTTACATGAAAATCATTTCATTACCCATCTCATATTTTAGCGAAAAAAAGAAAGGTGATTTGATGGCTAAAATAACTTCTGATGTTACTGAATTACAAGTTTCATTCTTATCGATTTTAGAATTGATAGTAAGAGAACCTTTGACAATCCTTTTCTCCCTAACCGCAATGCTTTTTTTTAGTGTAAAACTTACCTTGTTTGTGTTGTTTTTTATTCCAATCTCAGGGTTGATCATCTCTGCAATAGGGAAAAAATTAAAAAGCCATTCTGACAAAGTTCAACAAGAACAAGGAGACTTTCTATCTCTTATTGATGAAACAGTAAATGGCCAAAAAATAATTAAAACCTTTGCTGCAGGAGATCATTTTAAAGAAAAATTTAAAGCTGCCACCAAACGCTTTTATGACTTCTCAAATCAACTACTTCATCGAGCAAGTCTTGCTGGACCCGCAAGTGAATTTCTTGGTATAGTTGCTATCGGAGTATTACTTTGGTTTGGAGGTAATATGGTATTAGTAGAGGGTAGCATTTCAGGAACCTCTTTTATTGTATATATGGGACTTGCTTACAATATACTTACCCCAGCAAAAGCAATTAGCAAAGCGAGCTATAGCATTCAAAAAGGAAATGCAGCAGCAGAAAGAATTCTAGAAATTCTAAACACCAAAGACCAACTCAAGGATGCTCCTAATGCCCAAAATCTAAAAAGTTTCACAACTAATATTGTGTTTACTAATGTCGCTTTTCGATATGAAGAAAATACTGTGTTAGAAAATGTCTCCTTTGAAGTTTCAAAAGGTCAGATGGTAGCACTTGTAGGGCCTTCTGGAAGCGGAAAAACAACACTAACTTATTTACTGAATCGATTCTATGACATAGACCAAGGAAGTTTGAAAATTGACGGTATTCCCATTAATGAAATAAGAAAAGAAAGCCTCTATCAAAAAATTGGAATGGTGACACAAGAATCCATACTGTTTAATGACAGCGTATATAACAATCTTAAACTTGGAAATCCAAATGCCACCTCAAAAGCAATTGAAGCTGCAGCTAAAGCGGCAAATGCTCATGCATTTATCAAAGAACTTCCTCAGGGGTATAACACACCTATTGGTGATTCTGGAAACAAACTCTCAGGGGGTCAAAAGCAACGATTGACTATAGCAAGAGCTTTATTGAAAGATCCTGAACTGCTCATTCTGGATGAGGCAACCTCTGCCCTAGACACTGAAGCAGAACAACAAGTCCAAAATGCTTTGGAAGAACTTATGAAGAATAGAACTTCATTTGTGATTGCACACCGACTCTCTACCATACAAAATGCAGATTTAATTTTGGTCCTCAAAAAAGGAAAAATAGTTGCCTCTGGATCACATAAAGATTTATTAAAAACAAGTGAGGAATATAACAGTTGGGTTCAAATGCAACGTATGGATTAAACTTTTATCCTTATCTTTTGTCAATAAATAAAAGAAAAATTTGTCCGAACCTCAATCCATATTTGTGAGTGCATTGCAAAATCCAAGCACTAAAGAAGAGGCTTTTAAAAGGCTTGTTTCTGAATATAAGGAACGACTCTATTGGCATATTCGGAAATTGGTACTTGACCATGATGATGCGCATGATGTAATTCAAAATACATTCATCAAGATTCATCTGAATATTGATAAATTCAGAGAGAATAGTTCCTTGTATACATGGATGTACCGAATTGCGACAAATGAGTCTTTAAATTTTATAAATAGTAAAGCCGTAAAAATGGGAATTCAAAATCAAGAGTGGATTGAAGCCAAAGCGGATGGATTAATGGCCGACTCTTACTTTGATGGAGATCAAGCAGCGCTAAAACTCCAAAAAATGGTAGCTCGATTACCGGAAAAGCAACGAATTGTATTTAATATGCGTTATTTTGACAACATGAATTATGAGGCCATCTCAGAAGTATTGGATACGAGTGTAGGGGCACTAAAAGCCTCTTACCATCATGCAGTAAAAAAAATTAAAAACGAATTGAATGACTGATTTTAATAAAAAAAAACCCTTTAAAACTCCAAGAGGTTATTTTGACGATTTAGAAGAACAGCTTTGTAATTCAGAAGATGCAATTTCTAAACTCAATCCATTCAGTGTTCCTGAACATTATTTTGAGAATTTAGAATCTTCAATACCTGTTGTTTCAAACCTCGAAACAGCCGCGAATAAGAAAATTCCAAAAAATTTAATCCTTCAACTTACTTCAGTTGCTGCAGCAATCATAGTTGCTGTGACTATTATTCAAATTGACAAAACTGGAAAGATCAAGAAAGAACAAGCGCTTAATGAATTTATAGAAAACTACTATTTGGAAGACTTAGATAGTTACGAAATGTTATCAATGATGGAAGAAAGTGAAATCGAAGAGACCGTCAGTAAATTTACAAAACCTTAACTGATGAAATTTTCTTTTAGCACTTTATTGATTTTATTAGTTACAGTATCGAGTAATCAAATTTTAGCTCAAAAAAGTAAGCGTTTTGAAGAGTTTAAAGAGATGAAAATGAACTTTATACTTAAAAATACTGATCTAACAAAAAATGAAAAAAAATCATTTGAAATCCTTTTTGAAAATTATGAAAATAAATACCACGATGAAGTGTGGGTTTTAAAAAAGAAAGTGAAAAAAGAACTTTATCAACCTCATGACACTCTCTCCTCTGAGAATGCCTCAAAATACATCAATGATTACCACTGCTTAGAACAACTTGGCATGACAATTAAACTTGAACGCAATCAAAAGCTTTTAGAGTCTATTCGTCCAGATATTGTCATAAAGATTCTACTCAAAGAAATGGAATTTGATCAGGAAATGTTCAAACGTCTTCAAAATCGTTCTAAACGAAGTTTAGATAAGTCAAAAGAAAAGGAAGAAAAGGAAGAAAAGAAATAAGAATACCTTTAAATCTGTGAAATTACATCGGAATATTGCTCTCGGAATCATTGAGGGTCTTCAAACCATTTTAGACCATCAAGAAGCCCTTAGACCTACCCTACAAAAATTATTAAAAAGAAATAGAAAATGGGGCTCTAGAGATCGTAAACAACTAGGGGAAGCCATTTTAGATTGTATTCGCTGGAAACGAACTTATGAATATCTAGGGAAACTTAGTCAAGATGATAAACATTACCATTGGCAACTTTTAGGTGTATGGCTTTTGACAAAAGGGTTCATTCTCCCCCATTGGGATGAATTGTCTAAACTAAAACAGACAAAAATTGATCTTTCTAAAGAAAGAAAAGGATTGGATCGGAAAATTAAAGAATCAATTCCCGATTGGTTAGATGATTTAGGAATCAAAAGCCTTGGAGCAAAGCTTTGGGAAAAAGAAATTGAGACTCTTAACTCAACTGCTCCTTTAGTACTGAGATGTAATACATTAAAACAGGATCGAGGAGCACTCCAAAAACAATTAAAAAAGGATTTTATTATTGAAACGATTTATTCTAGCGAGATTCCTGAGGCACTAGTACTCGAAAAGCATCAGAAGTTAAATCAAAATCCTCTCTACCTTAAAGGCTTTTTTGAAATTCAAGATGTAAACTCTCAAAGAGTATCCCATTGGGTGAATCCTAAAGCTGATAATTTAATTGTTGATTGCTGTGCAGGTGGAGGGGGTAAAAGTCTTCATTTAGCTGCGCTCATGCAAAATAAAGGTAAAATCTTTGCATTAGATCCTCATCCAAAAAAATTGGAGCAACTTGAAAAAAGAGCTTTAAAAAATGGAGTCTCGATTATACAAACTACTTCTACTGAAAATGAAGAATTCTATATGGAAAACCAAGGCTTGGCTGATGCTATTCTGATAGATGCTCCTTGCAGTGGGTTGGGAGTAATTAGAAGAAATCCTGCCTCAAAATGGCATATGAATCCTGAAAAAATCAAACAACTCGAGGAATTACAAAAAGAAATTTTAGAAAAAAATGCACCCCTTGTAAAAAAAGGAGGTACTTTAATTTATGCCACTTGTTCAATTTTTCCTAACGAAAATCAATTCCAAATCGCCCGTTTTTTAAAATCTAAGCTAGGAGGAGTATTTAAACTCAAAAGAGAACAAACCTTCTTGGCACACCAAAGTCATTTTGATGGGTTCTACATTGCAAAATTAATTAGAACCTAGTTTATTGACTTATAAATCAGTAGTAATTATATTTAAACACTTAGTATCTTTTATGAACAACTCTAAACTTTCTCTTAAAGTTCGAATAATTCACCGTTATCTCGGCTATTTTCTTGCAGGAATCATGGCTGTTTATGCACTAAGCGGTTCATTGATGATTTTCAGAAAAACTAATTTCCTGAAAAAAGAAGTAACCGTAAAAGAACAATTAGATTCCAATCTGAGTATAGGAGCACTAAGCGCTAAACTAAAAATTGGTGTCACAGTAAACAAAAAAGAGGATGGAATAATCTACTTTAAAGAAGGAAGTTATAATGAGCAAACTGGATTAGCTATACGAACAAAAATGAAACTTCCCTTAATATTGGAAAAAATGGAAAAACTCCATAAAGCAACTACCCAGAGTCCTTTGTACTTCTTAAACCTCTTTTTTGGTGGCTCATTACTCTTTTTTGCCCTCTCCTCGTTTTGGATGTATGCACCCAAAATGCCAATCTTTAAAAAAGGTTTATATTTTGCCCTTGCCGGAGCAGCACTTACGGTTTTAATGCTTTTTGTTTAGCCCCAAGACTTAAGCCCCAATAATTTTTCTCCTAAAGAACAAAGTCTTGCGGTACTGTACTTAGTCCGTTCCAAGCCTCTTGGGTCACCAGGAAAAGCATGTCCCTCTGGAGCTATTCTGTTTCTCCATGAATTAATGCGCCACTCTTTTAGCGGGATGTTATCTTCTTCAGCGGGCATCATAGAAATATATTGTGCAATTCTCACCTTCTCTTTTGAGTTGTTGGGACGAATACCATGCGGTTCTAGACTATTAAATATCAATAGATCACCGGCTTCTAAAGGGACTTTAACAATATACTCCTCAAGCCCCCTAGTGTCAGGCTGGAACCGATCTCGATCCTTGGGCTGAGCTAATTTCCAAGAATCATAATTTCTAAAAAGCCAAGGTACACATTGAAATCCACCCATTTCAGGATCGGTTTGATCTTCTAAAGCCAATACCCCTTGGACATTTTGGGGTTTAGTTTCAGGATCATAGTCCCAGTGAATAAAACCTTTGTATTCGAATCCAGGTTGAATGGGGAAATTAAGATTGGCCCGGTCTATAGTACTCCATAGTTTTTCGGTTCCCCAAATATCAACAAAAGCATTGTATATGCGTTCTGTTTGACGATTATCCCAAAGCAGCTGATGGTTGTATACCTCTACCATTCCCGTTCCTTGAAGTTCTTTCATTTGCATTTCAGAACGAGGCAGGGTGTACCATCCCTTTGGATTTTCAGGGTCTTTTTCTTCAAACTCCCATAGAAAATCAGCAGTTTTTTTAGCTTGTGTTTTACTCACTGCATTTTTGACGATGACATAGCCATTATGAATCCAAAAATTCCAATCGTCCATACTCAACACCCTAAGACTTGAATCATCGGCTGAGGTTCTTAAACGAAGTTGGCTACTTAGGGAAGTGGAGGGGTTTCCTGGAATATCTGTGTGAGCATTATTTGGGATTGGATCAGCCATTTTTGAGAAATATGTTGTACAATATAATAATTTTTATTTTTGATTTAGCCCTAGTTCACTTGCTTCTCAGCTATAAAGTTTAATAAAACCTAGGATTCAAATGGATTTAGAACAGCTGTGAATAAAAAGAAGATAACTTCACTTTTTTAGAGTACAGTAAGAAACAACTATCTAAAAGGAATGCCTTATTTTTGTACTTTAATTTCATTCGCATGATCCTCTTTTTTGGCGATTCATTTATCCAAGTTTTTGCAGTAAAATGTGAAATTTCTCTTCCAACATCGCAAATAGAAAAATTGAGCTGGTTATTCGGAGACCAGCCTTTAATTAAATCCGAGACCCTACTGAACGAATTTTACGGTCCTCGAGCCACCATGGTCTCACCTTGGAGCACGAACGCAGTGGAGATTACTCAAAACATGGGTATAACAGGAATTCAGCGCATTGAAGTTTACGAGTCAAAAAATCGTATTGATCAGCCAGATCCAATGTTAGTAACAGCATTTAGTAAACTTGGGCAAGATCTTTTTGACGTTAATTTACTTCCAGAAACGGTACAACAAATACAGGATATAGCAAGCTATAACAAAAAAGAAGGGCTTGCTTTAAGTGATGATGAGGTCAACTATCTGGAAGACTTAGCAAAATCACTGAATCGACCACTTACTGACTCAGAAGTTTTTGGCTTTTCACAAGTCAATTCTGAACATTGTCGTCATAAAATTTTTAATGGTCAATTCATTTTAGACGGTGTGGCGAAAAAGGAGAGTCTTTTTCAACACATCAAAAAAACATCTAAAACTAATCCTAACTCCATTATTTCAGCCTACAAAGATAACGTGGCTTTTATAGGTGGTCCTCAAATTGAACAATTTGCTCCTCAAAAAGGAGACCGACCCAGTACGTATACAAAAACCGTAACAGAGAGTGTAATTTCTTTAAAAGCAGAAACCCACAATTTCCCAACCACAGTTGAACCTTTTAATGGTGCTGCTACAGGTTCTGGTGGTGAAATACGAGACCGATTAGCTGGAGGACAAGGTTCCATCCCGTTGGCAGGAACGGCGGTGTACATGACACCCTATTCTCGTGTTCAAAAAGAGAGAAAAAATGATGTTTTCCCTGAACGTAACTGGTTATATCAAACACCCCTTGATATTCTAATCAAAGCATCTAATGGGGCCTCAGATTTTGGAAACAAATTTGGACAACCACTGATAACTGGTTCTTTATTAACTTTTGAACACAAAGAAAAAGAGAACAAACTAGGTTTTGATAAAGTAATCATGTTGGCTGGTGGTATTGGATACGCTAAAAAAGAACAGGCTCAAAAGTTAACCCCAAAAAAAGGAGATAAAATTATCATTTTAGGCGGAGATAATTATAGAATTGGAATGGGGGGAGCGGCTGTTTCATCATCTGACACAGGAGCCTTTGGAAGTGCTATTGAACTCAATGCAGTTCAGCGTTCTAACCCCGAAATGCAAAAACGTGTTGCAAATGCGATTCGAGCCTTAGTAGAAGCACCAACCAATCCTATCGTTTCTATTCATGATCACGGAGCTGGAGGGCATCTAAATTGTCTCTCTGAACTAGTCGAAGACACAGGTGGGACCATTCAAATAGATGCGCTACCTCTAGGTGATCCTACACTCTCAGCAAAAGAAATTATTGGAAATGAATCCCAAGAGCGAATGGGACTTATTTTGGCTCCTGAAGATGCTAGCCTTTTGGAAAAAATAGCATCAAGAGAACGAGCTCCTTTTTACATTGTTGGAGAGGTTACTGAAGATCATCATTTTAGTTTTGTTTTTAAAAAAAATAATGAAAAACCCGTAGATTTATCTCTCTCAGCTTTATTTGGAAGCGCCCCTAAAACCGTGATGAATGATCAAACCCAGGAAGTTGATTTTACTGAACTCAATTACAAACATAATGAACTAGAATCTTACATTAAACAAGTCCTTCAATTGGAGGCTGTAGCGTGTAAAGATTGGTTAACAAATAAAGTAGACCGATGTGTAACAGGAAGGGTAGCTCAACAACAATGTGTCGGAGAAATTCAACTCCCTCTAAGTAACTGTGGTGTGATTGCCTTAGACTTTAAAGGAAAACAAGGAATTGCTACTTCCATTGGTCATGCCCCTGTTAGCGCTTTAATTGATCCTTCTAAAGGAAGTGTCAATTCAATAGCAGAGGCATTAACAAATATTGTTTGGGCTCCTCTAGAAAATGGGCTTGAAAGTGTGTCGCTTTCTGCTAACTGGATGTGGCCTTGTAATAATCCAGGTGAAGATGTTCGGCTTTATAATGCTGTTGAGGCATGTGCTGATTTTGCCATTGCTTTAGGAATTAATATTCCTACAGGAAAAGATTCTTTGTCAATGAAACAAAAATACCCTGATGGAGATGTAATTGCACCAGGGACAGTCATAATATCTGCAGCGGGTCAATGTTCAGATATTCAAAATGTGGTAACTCCAGTGGCAAGAGAGAATGGTGGATCTATTTACTATTTAGATTTTGGCCAAGACGAATTTCACTTGGGGGGGAGCTCTTTTGCGCAAAATTTGAATGCAATTGGCACTGACACACCCACTGTTTTAAATGCGTCTTATTTTAAAACTGCCTTTAATTCCCTCCAAAATCTAATTAAAAAAAGAAGTGTTCAGGCAGGACATGATATTGGTTCAGGGGGACTAATAACCAGCTTATTAGAAATGTGTTTTCCTTCGAAAGCCATTGGAATGACCCTAGATTTAACCAGCTTTAAAGAAAAAGATTTAGTGAAAATTCTTTTTTCTGAAAAACCTGCTGTCGTTCTTCAATCTCATGAAGACCTTTCAATTTATTTTAAAAAACAAGGTGTTAAAGCACTTAAACTAGGTGAAGTTAACACTAGCGGTATTTTAAAAATAAATGAACTTGAACTGAATGTACCCCAAATGCGAATAGCATGGATGGCAACTTCCACAGCACTAGAAAAACATCAAACGGTCTCTTATCTAGCTGAAAAAAGAGCTGATAATATGGTACGTCAACCCTTAAAATTTAAATTCCCAAAAGATTTCCATGGGATGCTTCCTGCCCCTAAAACAAAAAAGATAAAGGCTGCCGTACTTCGTGAAAAAGGGAGTAATTCAGAGAGAGAAATGGCCTATGCAATGGATCTTTGTGGTTTTGAAGTTCGGGATGTCCACATGACTGATCTTATTGAGGGTAGAGAAAATTTAGAGGATATCCAGTTTTTAGTAGCCGTTGGTGGTTTTTCAAATTCAGATGTTTTAGGTTCTGCAAAGGGATGGGCTGGAGCAATAAAATACAATTCAAGAGCTAATACAGCACTTACCCGTTTTTTTAATAGATCCGACACCCTATCATTGGGGGTTTGTAATGGATGCCAATTATTTGTTGAGCTTGGTTTACTTACTCCAGAAGATGACCTCAAGCCCAAAATGCTTCACAATGATTCTGGAAAATTTGAATGTATTTTTACCGCTGTACATATTGAAGCAAGCGCCTCTATAATGTTAAAAAGACTCGAAGGAAGTATTCTTGGTATTTGGGCAGCTCACGGAGAAGGAAAATTTTCTTTTCCAAAAGAAGAAAGTCACTATGAAATCCCAGCAAAATATCTTTATGACGAGTATCCTTCTAATCCAAATGGATCTGAATATAATGCAGCTATGTTAAGTTCTAAAGATGGAAGACACTTAGTGATGATGCCACATTTAGAGCGCTCCACTTTCTCATGGAATTGGGGACATTATCCAACTACAAGATCAGAAGAAACCACACCATGGATAATGGCTTTTGAAAATGCATTTGCATGGCTTGAGACTACTCTCTAAAAAAACTTTTCTTCTTACTTCAAAATATTTCCTATTTTGCAGTAAATAGAAGATTATGAAGCCCACTAGATTATTTGAGTTTATCTCTTATCAAAAGGACAATGCTCCTTTAGAAAAGTCCTTTACGACTAAATACAATGGAAAATGGGAGAGTATTTCCTCTCAAACCTTTTGTGACCAAGCAGAAATCATTAGTAACTCTTTGATAGAATTAGGCATCCAGTCACAGGATAAAATTGCTATGATCTCCTCCAACAATAGAACTGAATGGAGTTTGATGGATATTGGTTTGTTAACTGTTGGTGCAGTAAATGTTCCTATATACCCTACTATTTCCTCAAGAGATTACGAATATATTTTAAATCATTCTGAAAGCCAATACTGCTTTGTTTCAGACCAAGAGGTATACGATAAGGTAATGGCGATCGAAAAAAATGTAAAGTCATTAAAAAAAATATACAGCTTCGATCATATTGATGGCTGTGCACACTGGACCGAACTTTTGGAAACTGGAAAAGAAAGACCTCATCAAGAAACAGTTCAAAAGAGAAGAGAGGAAGTTAAGCCAGAAGACTTAGCTACCATTATTTACACCTCTGGAACAACAGGTGTTCCAAAAGGTGTAATGCTGAGTCATCATAATGTAGTTTCCAATGTGTTATCGAGTTCAAAAAGATTGCCTTTAACTATTGGAGAGGCTTCGGCCTTAAGTTTTCTACCTATCTGTCATATTTTCGAACGAGTAATACTGTACATCTACATGTACAATAGTGTTTCTGTTTATTTTGCAGAATCGATTGAAACAATCGCTGATAATTTGAAGGAAATAAAACCCGAAGTGATGACTGCGGTTCCTAGATTGCTTGAAAAAGTTTATGACAAAATCTATGCTAAAGGAGAAGAATTAAGCGGAATCAAACAAAAACTTTTCTACTGGGCAGTAAATATTGGTTTACAATATGAACCCTATGGAAAAAATGGTGCTTGGTATGAATTCAAACTCAAAATAGCACACAAACTAATTTTATCTAAATGGAAAGAAGCCCTAGGAGGAAATCTAAAATTAATTGCATCAGGTAGTGCTGCACTTCAACCCAGACTGGCCCGAGTATTTACTGCCGCTGGAATGACTTTAGTAGAAGGCTATGGTCTTACAGAAACCTCACCTGTTATTTCGGTTAATGACATGAGAAAAGATCATTTTCGAATAGGAACAGTAGGAAAAATAATAGATGGTGTTACAGTTAGAATAGCTGAAGATGGAGAGATTCTTTGTAAAGGCCCAAATGTAATGATGGGTTATTATAAAGAAGAAAAAATGACTGAAGAAGTCATGACAGATGAATACTTCCATACAGGCGATATCGGTAAAATTGATGGGGATGGTTTTTTAAAAATCACAGATCGTAAAAAGGAAATGTTTAAAACCTCCGGAGGTAAATATATCGCACCTCAGGTACTTGAAAATCAATTAAAGCAATCATTATTTATTGAACAAATAATGGTAGTAGGAGCTGGAAGAAAAATGCCAACTGCAATTATTCAGCCTAACATAGAATTTGTTCTTAACTGGTTGTATGAGGAAGGAATTAATTGTGATTCACTAACTGAAGCAATCAAAGAACCAAAATTACTAGAAGCTTTTCAAAATGAAATTGACCTTCACAATAACCAGTTTGGTTCATGGGAGCAGGTTAAAAAGTTTCAATTGACCTCAGATGAGTGGACAATAACTGAAGGGCACCTTACTCCAACAATGAAACTAAAGAGAAAAGTCATCGCTGAAAAGTACGCTGACCTCATCGACTCTATGTACCTATAGAAAGTCGCTGAAAACCGCAACGAAATTATTTGATTATTTTACTATGCATGCATAGTAAAATACATAACTTTGATTAAATGAAACAAGAAACTTTTGATAGCGTATTACGCTCTACATGGAATTTAGTAAGCAAGATGTATAATAAAGAAGCTAGCAAATTTGATTCAACCATGGCGACAGGCTTTGCATTATTAAGTATTGATCCTGAGGGGACACCCTCTACTAACCTTGGTCCGAAAATGGGAATGGAATCCACCAGTCTTTCTAGGTTATTAAATACAATGGAGGAACGAGATCTTATTTACCGTTCTCAACATCCTGAGGATGGTCGAAGTGTACTAATTCATCTCACCACTTTTGGCAAAGAAAAAAGAGAAGACTCTAAGGCTGTCGTGCTCCACTTTAATCAAGTGATTGAAGAAACGCTAAGCCCTGAAAAAATTAATATATTTTTTGAAGTAATACATCACATCAAAGAAAAAGCACAAAATTTTGAACATTTCACCCCAATCCTAAAAACAAAATAATTATGGAACCAAAGACACAAAAAGAAGTAACTGGAGGTCTTTTTTTGATTTCTGAAACCAATCCTGAACATGTTTTTACCCCTGAGGATTTCAACGAGGAGCAACTCATGATGAAAGAGGCGGTCATTGAGTTTGTTGATCGTGAAGTATGGCCTAATAAGGAGCGTTTTGAGAAAAAAGATTACGCTTTGACCGAAGCATTAATGAAAAAAGCGGGTGAACTGGGTTTTTTAAGTATCCCTGTACCAGAAAACTACGGTGGAATGGGAATGGGTTTTGTTTCCACTATGTTAGTTTGTGACTTTATTTCAGGAGCAACAGGATCGCTATCTACTGCATTTGGCGCTCATACTGGAATTGGAATTTTACCTATTCTTCTTTACGGTACAGAGGCTCAAAAACAAGCTTATCTCCCAAAACTGGCTTCAGGAGAATGGTTTGGTTCTTATTGTCTGACAGAACCTGGAGCTGGATCTGATGCCAACTCTGGAAAAACTAAAGCAGTTCTTTCCAATGACGGTACACATTATGAACTAACTGGACAAAAAATGTGGATTTCTAACGCTGGTTTTGCTAGTTTGTTTATCGTATTCGCACGCATTGAAAATGATAAAAATATAACCGGATTTATTGTAACTAAAGAAGATAACAACGGTATTGAACTTGGTGAAGAAGAACATAAATTAGGTATTCACGCCTCCTCTACACGTCAAGTTTTCTTCAATAAAACGAAAGTCCCTGTTGAAAATATGTTAGGGCAGCGCAATGGTGGATTTAAAATTGCAATGCGTGCGAATACGATAAACAAACTAGCAAAACCAGCGTTAGAAATCCACATTTTTTGTCCAGTTAGTTCATAATGTGTACCGTCATTG
>JAQWHT010000094.1 GCA_029249225.1 Flavobacteriaceae bacterium | reverse complement strand
ATATTTAGAAAAGATGGTACTGCCCAAGGGGTTGCAAAACAACGTTTGATTGAATCTCTCGCTAAACCAGAAAATCGTGTGATTTATGACCCTTATGCTGATAATTTTGTACTTGGATCAAGGATAATTAAAATTATGGGGCATAAATTGAGTGTTTGGCTTACTAAAAAATTTGTTCCTGGATTTCATGAACATTTAATTTCAAGAACACGGTTTATTGATGACCTAATAGAAAAATATGCTGCTAAGAAGTTCGAACAATATGTCATTTTAGGTGCTGGATATGATTCAAGAGCCCATCGTCTTAATTTACCATCTGGGTTAAAAATATTTGAAGTTGATCAAGTACAGGTTCAAGAAAAGAAGCTTTCTAAACTTTCAGATGATATATCTAATTCGAAAAACATAACCTATGTGAATATTGATTTTAATATTCAATCTCTTAAAGAGCAACTACTGAATGCTGGCTTTGATAAAAGTAAATCAACAATATTTACACTTGAGGGAGTCTCTCAGTATATTACAAAAGAAGCAATTAATTCAACTTTGAATGAACTGGCTATATTAACTAAAAATTCAAATTCTATATTATTTATATCTTATGTAAATAGACTTCTGCGAAAAAATCCAAAGGCTTGTTTTGGTAAAGGATATGTTAAATGCGAAAGAAAAGCGGAAATAATACAAAATTTAGCAGCCCAATCCGGTGAACCGTGGATATCATTATATTCAAAAGAAGAAATTGAAGATTTACTCTCTCAAAATGGATATTTGTTAAAAGAAGATAAGACCTTAGCTGATCTTAATTGCAAGTATTTTACTCCAATTGAAAGAACTATACCTGAAAGTCAGATTTTCAAACTTGAACATTTTGTAGTTGCTGAAAGAAGGGTATGATCTACCTTAGATCATTTTTTATAGTTAATCAATTATTATTTTGACCTCCCAAGTGGAGGATTTTTTTTCATTTCAAATTGATTTAAAAGTAGTTTTAAAGTTCGATTTTTTTCGATTGCCTAATATCCCTTGAAGATGCGCCAACTTTGATTTTGTATGCACCTTTTTCTAAATTCCAGCCGTTTGCTTTATCATCCCAGTATCTTAAATCCTTAATAGGTATCTGAATAGAAATAATGTCTACAGCTTCCGGCTGCAGTAATACAGTTTTTGTAAAAGCTTTCAATTCTTGAATAGGCCTGTCGATAACTGAATTCAATTTTTCGGTGTAAATCTGGACCACCTCTTTCCCTGGGATCTTCCCAATATTTTTGATTCTCATTTTAATATTGATCGTGTCGTTTTTGGTAACAACCTCCATATTTTCAAATTTAAAATCGGTATAGCTCAATCCAAATCCGAAAGGATAAGATACCTTCATACTTTGTTTATCAAAATGACGGTAACCTACATAAATATCTTCTTCGTAATTTGTATAATCTCGATTTTTAACTTTTTCTTTATCAGGTCTTTCGTTTGGTGGAAACATAAGTCCTTTCATCATTGAAGATAATGACCATTTATTCCCTCCCTCTGGAAAGTTTTTATGACTTAAGTGATCATTCAAGTTTATAGGAAACGTTACTGGTAATTTACCGCTTGGATTGACCTTACCACTTAAAATATCTGCTACGGAATTACCTCCTTCTTGACCACCTTGCCAAGCCAGTAAAATTGCATCTGGACTTAATTTCCAAGACGCTGTTTCTATTACACCACCAATATTTAAAACCACAATTAGTTTTTTGCCTGCTGCATAAAATGATTCGGATAGGACACTTATTATCTCTTGTTCATTTTCTGACAATAGAAAATCATTATCAACAACACGATCACCACCTTCACCAGCATTTCGTCCCAGAGTTAAGACCCCCACATCAGAGCTTGATACAATATTATTTAATTGATTCTTGGAATATTGTATTTCAGGGGGTATAAAGGGGTTGAATATAGCATTTATCCCTTCAGGTTTTTTAAAAGCTTTAAGATTTGAATTCTTATGAAGCTCGTAAGCAAGTTTTGCCTCAGAATTTATTTCGAAACCTGCGTTGGAAAGACCATCTTCTAAAGAAATTGTGTATGCTTCATTTACATCTCCTGATCCTGTGCCCCCTGCTATAAAGTTGTAAGAAGTAGTTCCTAACAGAGCGACGTTTGATCCTGGTTTTAAAGGAAGTGCTTTGTTATTTTTTAGAAGCACCATGCCTTCTGAAGCAGATTCACGTGTTATTATGGCATGTGCTTTTAAGTTGGGATTATTATTAAAAAAATGCTCTTCAAATTTTCCAGATTTGAATATTAAATTAAGTATTCGGCCAACTGCTCTATCAATATCTTCTTCAGTCAACTCCCCCTTTTCCACAGCCTCTTTTAAAGCTGTCCATTGTCTAAGGGTACCTGGTTCCAATAAATCATTTCCTGCACTAATCATGGCAACTGGATTTCGTCCACCAAACCAATCAGACATTACCAGCCCTTCGAAACTCCAATCCTTACGCAATATATCTGTTAATAAATAATTACTTTCTGCTACGTAGGTACCATTGACCTTGTTATATGAAGACATTATGGTCCATGGCTGTGCTTTTTTTACAATAATTTCAAATCCTTTAAGATATATTTCGCGAAGGGCTCGTTCAGAAATTATTACATCATTAAAGATTCTTTCTGTTTCTTGATTGTTTGCTACAAAATGTTTCACTGCAGTTCCAATTCCGTTTGACTCTATTCCATTGACCATTGCTGCTCCAATGAAACCACTCAAAATTGGGTCTTCTGAATAGTATTCAAAATTTCTGCCACATAATGGATGTCTATGAATATTGGCACCTGGACCTAAAATTACATCAATACCATATTCTAAGGCTTCATTGCCCATCGCAATCCCCACATTTTTAACCAATTTTTCATTCCAAGAGGATGCTAGTAAGGTTGCAATGGGAAAGGCAGTACAATAGTATGTATTTTTATCTCCCTCTCGAATAGGCTGAATTCTTAAACCGGCTGGGCCGTCAGAAAGATAAATAGTAGGGATACCTAATCTCGGTGTAGGTACTATGGTGCCAACAGCACCAGGAATAGATTCTCCTGGTTCAGATCTACCTAAAGCCGATGCCAAACCAGAACCTTTAAGTAAGTGAATTTTTTCTTCTAGTGTCATTTGGGAAAGTAAATCAGCTGAACGAATTTTATTTGATAGACGAGAATCTTCATAGTTGTCCAGTTTATTATTTCCGTTTCTATCTAGAAATCTGTAGCCATTGATAGTTAATTCTTCAAAGTTTTTTTTCTCCTTAAAACCATCTTCAAAACTTAAAAAGGTCTTGCTGAAACTACGGGTAATTAAAACCCCAGAAATAATAATTACAAACAATATAATACCGAGAATCTTTGAAAATAAAATTATTATTTTTTTCATAAAAGGATACAATTATATTAAATAGTAACAAACATAAATTTATTATAGCTTATAACAAAAAAAACAAATATTTTAAGATTTTTACAGATGATGGAAGTTATACTATTAATGGTGACAATTTTACTAAAAATCAAATTATAGAGGGTTTTGCAATGCATCATAATCTGTACACGAAAATAAAAATGTCTCAGAATTTTGTTGATACAACTTTTTATGATGAAAATAATAATAACCAGGTATGGAGTCACCTCTGGGGTTTATGGGAAGCTACTTCTAAGAAAAGCGGA
>JAQWHT010000085.1 GCA_029249225.1 Flavobacteriaceae bacterium | reverse complement strand
CCTCCAAAGTGAGGTATTTAATAGAAGCATTGTGATCCCCATTTTTTGAGGCTATACTTGCCTTCTGTAATGAAATTTCTTCATCCAGTGGGTATAGTTTTTCAACATAATTTAAGAGCTTTAATGCAGCATCGTATTTTTCATCTAAGATAAATACCTCACTTTGGAGGAGTAGAAGCTCATGCGAGGTTGGGTGTTGTTCTAATCCCATTTTCAATGCTTTTTTTGCTAACTGGTTTTCACCCAACCCTAAGTAATGAACAATAATGTCGTCAAACTCTTGGGCGTCAAAAAAATAGATGTGATTGGTTTTGAGCATGCGCTCAAATTTTGTAATTGAAGATTGCGTTTCTTCAGAATTATAATTTAGCATAGCGATTAAAAAGCTTCATTAATAAAATTAGCTTCTAGATGTACTTAAATTCTTTTTGGGGAGGATTGTTTTTAACAATTTAATTAACATCTGCATACATCATCAAGCACTGAATTTAGGATGGCACACCCTTTTTTAATTTCTTTCTCAGTGATAGTCAGGGGAGGGGTTAGGCGTATTGCTTTTTTTTCCCAAAGCAACCAAAAAAGCATCAACCCTTTTTCAATTGATTTCAAGACGACCTGATTTGCTATCTCAGGATCCTCAAAAATAGGGGCAAGCATCAGACCTGTTCCCCGTATTTCTCGTATACTCGGGTGTTTTAATTCTTTCCTGATCAAGGCTTCTTTTGATGAAATTTGTTCCATCAGATACCCGTCACGGATTTCTCTAAGTGTTGCTAAACAAGCTGCGGCGATTAATGGATTTCCACCAAAGGTAGTGATGTGGCCTAATTTGGGATGCTCTTCCAGAAGCTGCATAAGTTTACGTGATGCAGTAAATGCACCTACTGGGAGTCCTCCCCCCATTCCTTTACCCATGACAACGATATCTGGCTTGATCTTGTAATGTTCAAAACCAAAAAACTTTCCTGTTCGACCAAAGCCAGGTTGAATTTCGTCAAGAATCAAAAGTGCTCCTACCGCTTCACAACGATCTTTCACTTTTTTTAGATAGTCATTTTTAGGTAAAATAAAGCCGGCTCCTCCCTGAATAGTTTCCAAAAGTACTGCTGCTGTTTTTGTAGTAATAGTATTTAAGTCTTCCTCCGAATTGAAATGAATAAATCGAGTGTCTGGAAGTAGGGGGCGATAGGCTGCTTTTTGATGCTCAGACCCGAGAAGGCTCAATGCGCCTTGAGTACTCCCGTGATAACTTTGATAAGCACCGATTAATTCACTTCTTCCTGTAGCACGTTTGGCAAGTTTCAAAGCACCTTCAATTGCCTCTGTCCCCGAGTTTGTAAGGTACACAGATTCTTGATTGTCAGGGAGTAATTCAATGAGCTCTTTACATAGACTTACAGCAGGTGCTTGGGCAAACTCACCATAAACCATAACGTGTAGGTATTTTCTGCTTTGTTTTCTTATTGCTCTTGTTACCTTAGGATGACAATGACCTAAACTACACGCTGAAACTCCTGAAACAAAGTCAAGGTATTTTTTTCCTTGGGTGTCTGTAATGTATACACCTTTTGCTTTTGCTACTGCAATACCCAAAGGATGAGGCGTTGTTTTTGCTTGATATGTTAAGAAGTCTTCTTTAAGCATGGAGACTAGTTTTCAGGCACTAAATTTTCTTCTGCAGGGTATTGAAATTTTAATATTTCAGGAAACTGCTCTTCTTTATCATTTTCATCAAAAAGATCTTCAATAGTTTCTGGACGTTGTCCTACTCGCCAGATAAAACCTTTTAAAGTCCGTTCGTTTTTAGGAAGTTCCTCTTCAGGATAAACATTTCCATTAGGAGTAACTAAAAAAGTAATGTCATCAATTTGACCGTCAAGAAACCCCATTTTAAGTGCGCTACATGTTGTTTTGTCAATTCCAATTAGCTGTAAGTCTTCGTCATTATAGAGGTAATAAACCATTTCGGTATTCTTTTTGATTACAATGTTATCAAGTTTACTCTCCTTAAATGCTCCTCTTAAAACTCCACCTTTTATTTGTTGATAACCATTATCACTAAGTGTATCTTTTTCTACAATAAATACTTTTCCATCAATCTTAAGGGAGTCTAGTTTTCTTGTTTTCGTATTGGATAATAATTGGATTTCGTCACCAGTCATTTGACTTTTATCAAACCATAATACAGGATTATTTTTATTATGATCTTGCTCAGTGAACACTTGTTCTTGTTGTTTAGTAAGAGGTTTTTTGAGCAGTTTTGTAAGTCCAATTGATTCGTCTAAAAATAAAGAATCTGAACGTCCCCTAAGGTCGCTTTTGAGGATTCTTACATCATAGTAGGCCCGCAAAATTCTTTTTTCTTCTGGCCCAGTGGCTACCAGAGTATCTGCGTGGATAAAAAGGGAGTCTTGGTCTATGATATTAATAGCCACAGCTCTCCTTGTGATAATAGCGGAGTCTTTTTCTTTAAATATTTCACCGTAATGACCCGTGATAATAGAATTATTGATTGTATCAATAATGCTGATATTTTTTGTTGCAGCAGCGTAATTTCTATTACTCTCAAAGTAGAGACTGTCTCCTTTAATGATTTTATTATCGTAAAAAAGGGTCGCATTTTGTTTGAAAATACCTTTTTCGCGTTCCATGTCGTAAAACCCGCGTTCACACAAAACTGTGTAGGTTTCACCTTCAATCTTTGAATTACCATAAAGATATGCTTGATTACTTTCAGTAAAATAATCCAGTCGTTCTGAATTTACTATATAATCTGGGTTGTTGATGGTAACATTTGAAATGAAACGGTATTTTTTTTGTTTCATAAAATATTGTCCTTGGTTGCTTTTGAGGGTACTGGTACTGTCAACAATTACACCCGGAGTTGTATAAAATGCCTTTTCATTAATCCTATCTAAATTTAGTTCTTCGGTTCTTAGCGTCATGTCAGGTCGTTCTAGGTATACGTCACCCTGGGCATAAGCTGTTTTTGTTTCCCCATCGTATTCTATGGTTTTACAGGTCATCCGTAAACTGTCGCCTTGTGTAAAGATTATATCACCTACGGCTTTGAAATAGTTTTTTTTCTTGTAGAAGTATGCTTGGTCTGATTCAATAAGCGCTCCTTCGTGAAATAAGAGAACTCGTTTGTTAGCAGACTTAAAAAGGATATTGGCATCTGGATAGCGTTCTTGATCCTGGGTTGAACCTCCCGCTTGGCGGATTTGAATTATTTTAGATTCTTGGGCAACAAGAGTTCCTAAAAAAAACTGAGCAATCAATACTGCGCAAAAACAAAATGACAGCTTCATTTGAATTTAGTTATCTAAAGATCGTTTGTGCTCGGTCAGGCCCTACGGAAACAATTTTAATGGGTGTTTCTAAGGCTCTTTCTAAGTAGTCAATATAATCGATAAAGCTTTTAGGGAATTGGTTGACTTCGGTCATTTGAGTAAGGTCTTCTTCCCAGCCCTGCAATTCTTCATATATTGGTTCAATGTCTTGATCAGAAATGTCATAAGGAAGGTGGTCTTGAACTCCCTCGGAGGTTTTGTAGTTAATACAGACCTTAATCTTGTCGAAACCTGAAAGTACATCTCCTTTCATCATCATAAGCTGAGTAACTCCATTGATTTTTATGGAATATTTTAAAGCGACTAAGTCTATCCAGCCACAGCGTCTAGAACGGCCAGTAGTTGCTCCAAATTCATTTCCAACACGTCCCATGGTCTCTCCATCTTCATTAAACAATTCGGTAGGAAAAGGTCCACTACCTACACGGGTTGTGTAGGCCTTAAAAATCCCAAAAACCTCTTTTATTTTATTAGGAGCAATGCCAAGTCCTGTACATGCTCCTGCTGCAGTTGTAGTAGACGAAGTTACAAAAGGATAGGTGCCAAAATCAATATCTAGTAAAGACCCCTGTGCTCCTTCCGCTAATATTTTTTTACCCGCTTTTTGAGCTTGATGGAGGTAGTGTTCACTATCTACCATATTGAATTTCCTCAGTTCTTTGATGCTTTCTAAGAAAACAGTTTCCATTTCTTCTAAGTTGAACTCAATAGTGTTTTCGAAGCTCTTGAGCATTTCTAAATGCTTTTGGGTCAGCTTTTGATATTTCTCCTTCCAATTTATTGCAAAAATATCTCCAACTCGGATTCCATTCCTGCCTGTTTTATCCATGTAGGTTGGTCCAATACCCTTGAGCGTAGATCCTATTTTTGCTTTTCCTTTAGAAGCTTCAGAGGCAGCGTCTAAAAGGCGATGCGTAGGCAAAATCAAATGTGCTTTTTTGGAAATCAATAATTTTTCGTCAAAATTTATTCCATAAGGAGCTAAATTTTCAATCTCTTGGATGAAAATAACCGGGTCAATAACGACTCCATTACCGATTAGGTTTACCGCTTTGTCATGAAAAATTCCAGATGGAATGGTGTGTAAAACGTGTTTGTTCCCTTCAAACTCAAGGGTGTGGCCTGCATTTGGACCGCCTTGAAATCTTGCGATTATATCATATGAGGAGGTTAACACGTCCACTATTTTCCCTTTCCCTTCGTCACCCCACTGGAGTCCGAGTAGTAAATCTACCGTCATTTTTTCTTAGGATTTTTTATTTTTTTTTGTACCGTAAAAGTATAAAGAATGCTTGTGGATATCAACATCAAAAACTTCTTCTATGGTTTTTTTTATTTGCTGGATTCTAGGATCACAAAATTCTTTAACTTCTCCGCTGTCAGTAAGAATAATATGGTCGTGTTGATGGTCGAAATAGGATTTTTCGTACTGCGCTTGCCCACTTCCAAATTGATGTTTTCTCACAAGTCCACACGCGAGTAGGAGTTCAATGGTGTTATAAAGTGTAGCCCTACTGACTCGGTAATTTTTATTTTTCATTTTGATGTAAAGAGACTCTATGTCAAAATGTTCTTTACTGTCGTAAATTTCAAATAATATAGCAAAGCGTTCAGGGGTTTTTCGATGCCCTTGTTGATCCAAAAAGTTGATAAAAACATCTTTAACAACATCTTGGTTTGATTTATTTGTGACCATAGTAATACAAAGATAGTTATATTGACTTACTCTCTGACAATTTTGTCTATACCGTTTACCTTAGATAAGGTTGTGACCAGTTTACTAAGTATTGTTTTGTTTTGAACACTCACCTGGATCATTCCAGTAAAGTATTGATCTTCGGAGTCAAAATTAATTTTATTTATGTTGACATTTTTAGTGTTCGATATCATTCGAGTTACTTCATTGACTAAGCCTTTTCTATCGATACCACTTAATTTAAGTACAACTGTATATTGTTCTGAGGAGGAATCAATCCATTTGGCAGGAATTACTCTGTAGGCAAAATTTGACTGGAGAGTTAAGGCATTCGGGCATTCTTTATGGTGCACTTTAACCCCTTCATTTACTGTAATAAATCCAAACACAGCGTCTCCCGGTATTGGACTACAGCAATTTGCAAAACTATGTGCTAATGGCTCTTTTTCTTTTCCAAAAACAAGTTGATCAAATTTTTCAGTGATTTCACTTGAGAGGTTAGGGCTTGTATTTTTTTTAGAGCTAATTCGTCGTTTAAAGAAATTTATTACTGAATTTTGATATACACTTGCGAAATTTTTGAGCTGTTTATTATCTAAGGTTCCAATGCCCATTCTATAATACAAGTCTTGGCTGCTGTCGAACTTAAAATAAAGCAACATTTGCTGAATGGTTTTATCATTCAGCGTAATTTTAAGTTGTTTGAGTTTTCTTCTCAAGATTTCTTTACCCTCTTCAGCGCGAGCCTTTTTTTCCTCATTTAATGATGATTTGATAATCGATCTGGCACGTGATGTGATAACAAAATCCAACCAATTTTTTGAGGGTTTAATACTCTCAGATGTAATGACATCAATTTGATCTCCACTTTTTAATTCCTTACTTAGTGGAACCAAACGCCCATTGACTCGAATTCCTCTTGTTTTTTTTCCTATATCAGTGTGAATGGCAAAGGCAAAGTCTAATGCAGTTGCTCCCTGAGGAAGTGATTTTAAATCCCCTTTTGGGGTAAATACAAAAATCTCTTTAGCATAGAGATTAAGCTTGAAATCTTCAACAAAGTCTACTGCATTTCCTGAATTGTTTTCTAATACTTCTTGTAAACGATTTAGCCAACTTTCAATACCGATATCTTTTTGATCTCCTTGTTTGTATTTGTAGTGAGCGGCATATCCCTTTTCAGCAATTTCATGCATTCGTTCAGATCGAATTTGAACTTCTACCCATTTGTTTTGAGGCCCCATCACAGTGATGTGAAGTGCTTCGTAACCGTTTGATTTGGGTGCAGAAATCCAATCTCTTAGTCGTGTAGGATTTGGAGTAAAATGATCTGTTACGATAGAATAAATTTTCCAAGCTAGAAGCTTTTCTTTGGGACGCGTACTTTTAAAAACGATTCGCATCGCAAACTTATCAAAAATATTTTCAAAAGCAATATTTTGAATAAGCATCTTTCGGTGGATGGAATAAATAGATTTACTCCTACCTTTTATAGTGTAGTTTACACGTTCTTTATCCAATTCTTCTGAAAGAAATTTGGAAAAGGTCTTGATGTAGTTTTCTTGTTCATCATAACTTTCCTCAATTTTACTTTTTATTGATAGGTATCGTTGAGGTTCTGTATATTTTAGACTTAAATCTTCAAGCTCAGTTTTTACGTTATATAAACCAATCCGGTGTGCTAAAGGAGCGTAAATATAGAGGGTTTCTGAAGCTATTTTCACCTGTTTGTATTCAGGCATGGAGTCCATGGTCTGCATATTATGAAGCCGATCAGCAATTTTGATAATAATTACCCTAACGTCATCATTAAGTGTAAGCAGCATCTTTCGAAAGTTTTCCGCTTGCAGGGAGATATTTTTATCCTTTTTGAGACTTGAAATTTTGGTCAGTCCATGAACAATTTTTGCCACAGTATTTCCCATAAGTCGTTCAATATCCTCCAAGGTGAATTGGGTGTCTTCAACAACATCATGTAAAAGTGCTGCACAAATTGAGGTTGCATCAAGACCAATTTGGTGAGCAACAATTTTAGCTACATTGATTGGATGGAAGATATAGGCTTCTCCAGACTTTCTTCTTTGCTCACTGTGGGCTTCAACAGCAGTGTCAAATGCTAAGCGAATCATTTTTTTATCCTTCTCGCTTAGGGTTTGATAGCTGATACGGAGCAGTTCTTTATACTGCTTTGCAATTTCTTTATTTTCTAATTCTTGGTCAACAATCATTTCAGTAGTAATATACTAAAGATTTTAATGCTTCTGTTGTTCAATTTTTTTGGCTCTAGCTTGATACATCAAAATTCCTGCCGAAACAGAAAGATTTAGCGAATCAACATCTTTGGACATTGGAATAATTAAATGTTGATGTGAAGCTTCCAGCCAATTATTGTCCAAACCGGTACTTTCAGTACCCATTACAAGAGCACAAGGTGTCTTATATTCAAATTGAGTATAAGGAATTGCCTCCGAGTGTATGGCTGCAGTTGCTATGAGAAACTCATTGTTATTTAGGTATGTTATAACTTCATCTGACTTTGCTATGGCAGTTGGTAGAAGAAAAACACATCCTAAACTTGAACGAATACTGTTGGGATTATAAAAATCTGTTTTTGGATTTGCAATGATTATCCCATCAAATTGAGCAGCCGCAGCAGTTCGGTATAACGCTCCAATGTTACCGGGCTTTTCAGGTGCTTCAATAACCAATAGCAGTGCGTTTTTTTTAGGTTTAAGTGATTCTAGACTATGCGTTTTGGTTTGGGCAATAGCCATTATTTTTTCTGAACCTGATCGAAAACTTATTTGTTCAAAAACAGCACTAGAGACTAAAAATTGTTCAGAGTTGATAAGCTTTTGAATGATTGATTCAAAGGCATACTTATGTTCTTCTTCAATAAAAAGAGATTGAATGGAGTACCCACCAACTAGGGCCTTTTCTAGTTCTCTTAAACCCTCTATTACGAATAAAGAATGTTTTTTTCTCTCCCTTGACTTTTGCGAAAGAAGCCGAAGACGTTTAATTTCTGGATTTTTATTACTAGATAAATATTTCACTTGAGCTAAGGTATTTTAAAATACTTGACCTTCGAAAAATTAGTGAAAAAAAATTAGGGTAGGGTTGATTCGTTTGCCAAAGTGTATGCAATTAGCATACTCACCATTGCATTATAACTCTGTATACCTTTAGTTTGACCATTTGCCTTCAGATAGGTGTCATAACCTTTTTTAAAATACGGTTCAAATGGGTTTTGAAATTTTGACCAAAATGAGGATTGTTTTTGATAGTTTTTTAAAACTCCAGTATTGAGTTTAGAGAGCTTATTTTTTGCCTTTTCAGAATCTGCTTTGTAGAGTTCAGCATAACAATAGCGTATGGCAAAACTATAAGCTGCATATTGGATAAAAGGATCAGGATGCTTTGAACTAGTGTAAAAAGCAACAAAATTTGCTTCAGATTCAGAGGCAATCCCCAGTTGATGAGCCATCTCATGTGTAGCAGTTGTGATATAACTTAACTTTGGAATCTTACTGTTGATCTGAGATTCTAGTGTAAGTGGATTAAGATAACCTGCAAAACCCATATAGCTCAATGGGATACTCCACAAAGAGTTCTTTAAATAGGGTTGTGTTTTGAAATTGTAAAGATCAAAATCAAAATGTTCCTCAATAAGTAGGATAATTTTTTCTTTGGAATATGGAATTTGAACCGCCACAGAATCTTCATTGCTTAAACTAGCATGCAACTCGTTGGTGGATTGAATCATTAATCCCAATGTTTTTTCTAACTCTTCCTGAGTGTATTCATTTCTATAGTTTAATTTTTCATGCAATGGAAGACGGTAATAATTTAATCCCCAGTGGAGGTGAAAAAGAATACTCAACAGGGAAGTTGATGCAAGTAAATTTAAGAGCAATGGATAGATTTTTATTTGGCGTTTAATAAATCTTCCAAGGCTCCAGATTACGTACACTAGTGCCATGGCATAAGCTAGATCACCAAAAGAGAAGGGCAAATATTTTAAAAAAAAGGCTTGTAAGTTGAAAAAAAACGGATAAATATTGAGGCTATAGTTAAATTCAATCCAGTTGGGATCGTCTTTGATCAAATTAATGAATAGCCATTGAAGTGGGAGTAAAATTACCAGTATCCACTTTGTTTTTTTCACGAGGGGTCTGTTTTTAGTCTTGATATTAATCATAGTATAAAAAAAGGGAAGCATATACTTCCCTTTTTTTATAAGATTAATCTACACTCACGATCTCAACCTCAAAAATTAAATCAGATTGAGGAGGAATGCCATTAGTTCCTTTTGCACCATAGGCTAGAGTATAGGGTAAAAAAAGCGTAGCTTGATCACCCTGTTTGAGTAGCCTTAAGCCTTCTTTGAATCCTTCTATCATAGCAGCATCTGGACCAACTTCTGCTGGAATCGGATTGTATTGATTTGCGTTTTTCCTTTGTTGATTAACTAAATTATTTGCCTCTGCAATTTCAAGCTTACTAGTCTCTAACAAAGTACCGTCTACGAAATATACCGCATAATGGACTGTTGCTTTGTTTGTTGACTTTACAGCAACACCGTTTCCTTTTGAAGTAATTTGGTATTGCAAACCTGAGGCTGTAGTGGTAGATTCAGCTTTTAGTGCATCAAATTTGGAAGCGTTTTGTTCTTTTATAGCATTAAGTTTCGCTTCACGTTCTTTTGCTTTAATTTCCTTTTGATCAAAATAAGTTGTGAAAATTTTAGGTGCATCAAACTGTTTAGCTTCCTTACCTTTTCTTACAATAATAACGTCTTCGATCAAATCGTTTTGTTGAATGCTGTCTACTATTTCTTGTCCTTCAATAACTTCCCCAAATACAGTATGCTTTCCATCTAACCACGGTGTGGCTTTATGCGTGATAAAGAATTGACTTCCGTTAGTATTTGGACCTGAATTTGCCATTGAAAGTATCCCCGGTCCTTTGTGGGTTAGGTCACTAAACTCGTCTTCAAAACGATATCCAGGACCTCCAGAGCCAGATCCAGTTGGATCACCTCCTTGAATCATAAAGTCTGGAATCACACGATGAAATTTTATGCCATTGTAATATTTTTTAGATTTGAATTCTTCACTAACCTTTTGATTTTCACCTTCGCTTAGTGAAATAAAATTTGCAACAGTTATGGGGGCTTTGTCATAAGCGAGTTTTAATAAAATAGAACCTTTGTTGGTCTGTATATCGGCATAAAGTCCTGAATCAAGATCTGGATATTGGGTTTTACACCCAACTGCAATTGCCAATAAAAATAAAGGGATATAGATTTTTTTCATATGATTGTTTTCTAAAATTTAGGTTTTATTTTGGGACTATTTAAACGTTCAATAGTGAAACGAAGTGGTTGACTTATACCAATTTTATCTCCATCTCCTTGATAACTATAGCAAAGGTATGAAGGAAAAAGAAATACCACAACTTCATTAGGTCTCATGATTCTTAAAGCCTCTCTTAATCCGGGTAACAACTCTTCTTCATCAATAGCATAATTTACTACACCCAGACTTTTCTTGTCATAAATCATTTTTTTTTGAAGGTCTTCGATCTGATATTGAAAACGAACTTGGTCACCTTTTTGGGGAAGGGGTGTGTTCGTTTCTGCTTTTCGAAGATAAGCATATAAATACCCCGCTTCGGATCTGATAAAATTTAAGAGGCTGTCTTTTTTAGCGCTTTCCAATAACATTTTTTCTTCTTGAACTAAGAGTCGTTTGTTACGTAAAGCAGAACTGTTTAAAAAGATTGTTCTTTCTTTATTTATCGGTGCTCGAGGTTCCATTTGCGCGCAGGAAAAAAAGCAAATCAAAGAAACTAAAAGCATGATTGTTCTCATTTTTCTCAAAATTTGGAGGATATTTCTGTTGTAGCATTTTTAAATTGTTCTACAGTCTTAGACATGGAATCAGTTGACATTCCACCAGCAGCGTTAATGTGTCCTCCACCCTGAAAATAGGTTCTCGCAAATTCGTTTACCGAAAAAGAACCCTTGGAGCGAAAAGACATTTTAATTTTCCCTTCTTTTTGATTTTCAATCATTATGGTAGAAAATTTAACTCCCTCTAAACTTAGTCCGTAATTGACAAAACCTTCGGTATCACCTTTTTGATAATCGCAAGAGTTGAGTTCTTGTTGTGATAAAGTGATGAAAACAATTGGAAGGTTCTCAATTCGATTGAGGTTAGATAAAGCAATTCCTAGCAACTTTAGTCTGTTAAAAGAAGAACTGTCATATATTTTTTGATGTATACTTGTTCCGTCGGCACCATTTTCAATGAGATTTGCAATAGCCTTATGTGTTGTAGCGGTAGTTGAAGGGTATCTAAATGATCCGGTATCAGTCATGATTCCTGTGTAAAGGCAACTTGCTATTTCAGGGGTTATGGCATTGGGATTCAATGCAGTGATAAGATGATATATCATTTCACAAGTTGAACTCATGTGGGTATCTGAATACATCAATGCAGCGAAGTTTTCTGGAGCTTCATGATGATCAATCATAACTATATCCGCTTGAGCCATTGAGACAAGTTCACCCAATTTATCTATTCTTACAAGTGCGTTAAAATCTAGAGTGAAAATAAGAGTAGCTTCGTCAATTTTTCTTTGAACAAGTTCTTCTTCTTCATTGTGTATGAGTATTTGGTCTTGGCCAGGTAGCCAGTTTAAAAATTTAGGGTAATCATTTGGGGAAACAACTACAGCTTCGTGTTTTTCAAGATTTAAAAAATGCATCCAAGCTAAAGTACTACCTAAAGCATCGCCATCTGGATTTTTATGCGGAATAATGACTGCTTTTTGAGGGCTTTGAAGGCGAAGTCTAAGTGCTGAAATAAAGTCTTTGTTCATACTTATACAAAGATACCATTTTCACCTAAGCCAAGCCCTTTGGGGTATTTATTTTTTCACATTTTAAATCTTTAAACAATTCAGTCTAGTGCTTTAAATTTCATTTAGTATTTTTGGCGCAAATAAAAAAAATGGCGAATACAACATTAATGATGATCAAGCCCGATGCAGTAGAAAATGGGCACATTGGTAATATTCTTGAAAATGGTATCTTTGTATA
>JAQWHT010000081.1 GCA_029249225.1 Flavobacteriaceae bacterium | reverse complement strand
TCCCTTATGCCTGCTTCCATAAGCACAGACAAGGGATAATAGACCATGGGTTTGTCATAAACAGGCAATAGCTGCTTGGAAACACCCAAAGTGACTGGAAAAAGTCGGGAACCGGTCCCTCCGGCTAGGAGAATGGCTTTCATTTTAGTTGCATTAAAATTTAAAATAAGTAGATTTATATTCAGGCATAGCTAATTAAATGAATCGTTTTTTAATAAAATAGTGGCAAGTTGTTTCCTTCTTTTTTTAGATGAAAACACTTCTTTAAAAAGCTGCATTGAATTTTTTGAAAAATTTTTATAGTTTAAAGATGATACCTGGTCGAGATTATAAAAAACATCCATTAATTTTTCTTTATCCCCAGCTTCAACATGAAAACCACAATTATTTTGGGTTAATAAATCTTTTGCCTCACCTGAGATGACAGAAATTATTGGTTTACCTGTAGCAAGATACGTTTGTAATTTAGCAGGTACTGTTTTAGAAAAGAGAGGCGTATCTTTTAGCGAAAGGTACAAATAGTGTGTTTTTTCAAAAAAAGGGATTAAATCAATTGAGCTTACTGGGTCAAAAAAAATAATCCTGGAATCTAGATTATTTGCTGAAACTAATTTTTTTAGTTGACTTTTATATCTACCCGAACCAACAAAATTGAATTGAAAATTATTTTTTTCTGTTGCTTTAATGACATCAATCAAAACTTGAAACCCTTGTGCTACTCCAATATTTCCTGTATATGTGATGATGATTTTATCATCTTGTTTTGGAGGATTTATATCAAGCCTTACGTTTTCAAATACTTCATCTGCCCAATTGGGGAAGTATTCAATTTGCTCTTCTGGAATTCTTTTTTTAGCGATTTTTTCAAAACTTTTAGATCCTATTAAGACTTTATCAAATTCTTTATACAGTTGTTTAAATATATTTTCTAGCAGATTTATTATGCTTCTCTTTTTCACCATATTCATCGCTTCAAGAGTTTGCGGCCACATGTCTAAATCCCAAAGTATGGCTTTACTTTTTCTAATTTTTTTGTAAAGTATTGCTGGGAGAAAAAGTAAAGGAGGAGAAGTGTGATGCACAAAAACAGTACTGTATTTTTTATGAAAAAGAATACACCATAATGTAAATACTATTGAACTCAAGAAATACGAGAGGTAGTTTAAGACTAGTCTTAGTTTTGTTCCTTTGCCACGGGTAATAAGTGGGAGTCTGTAGATTATTAATCCTTTTTTGACTATTTCTTTACTTCCGAATGCAGAAAACCCTTTAAATAATTTCCCTGAAGGATAATTTGGATTTCCAGTAATCACAGAAACATTAGCTCCATTATCAAAAAGCCATTGAACAACGTCGTTGATTTTAAAATATTCTGGATCATAATGATTGGTATAAACTAAGATTCTTTTCTCCACACTTTAGAATTAACATAGTCGATATATGATAAAATAATTCGTTCAACTTTTGCAGATACATTAGGTTTTGAATAATCATCAACTATCGCAAAATCTCTAGATTTTATATTTTGTTGTGTGACTAACGCTATTCCTTGAAGGATACGCTCTTTTTTCAGCCCTACCATCATTACTGCTGCTTCCTCCATTGCTTCAGGACGTTCGTGAGCTTCTCTTAAATTTAAAGCTTTAAAATTTAATATTGATGATTCTTCAGAAATCGTTCCGCTATCGGAGAGGACTGTTAATGCATTCTTTTGGAGTTTATTATAATCAAAATATCCTTGTGGAGACAACCAATTAACTAATGGATGGGATTTCAATGTTGAAGCTTCAATTTGTTTTTTTGTCCGAGGGTGAGTACTTACAATAACAGGAAGCTTATACTTTTCTGCCAAAGCATTAAGACTTTCAATTAGATTTAAAAAATTAATATTATTATTAATGTTTTCCTCTCGATGAGAAGAAACTAAAAAATATTGATTTTCTGTTAGCTTTAACTCCTTCAAGACTTTACTTTTTTCTATAGCCTCTTCGAAATGAGATAATATTTCAAACATGGGTGATCCCGTCTTGATTATTTGATCAGGAGGTAAACCTTCTCTAAGAAGATATTCCCTAGATATATCACTGTATGTTAAATTGATATCTGCTAGATGATCTACTAATTTTCGATTTGTTTCCTCCGGTACACGCTGGTCAAAACAACGATTTCCAGCTTCCATGTGAAAAATTGGAATCTTTCTTTTTTTAGCAGGAATTGCTGATAAGCAACTGTTTGTATCGCCAAGGATCAAAAAAGCATCTGGCTGCGTTTTTTCTAAAAGATCATCCATTTTTATTAAAATTTGCCCGATAGTCTGTGTAGCATTTGTAGCAGCAGCTTCTAAGAAGAAATCTGGTTGGGGAACCTGTAGCTCTTCAAAGAAAATTTCATTTAATGAATAGTCATAATTTTGACCCGTATGGACAAGAATATGTTCAATTACTTCCGATTGATGAAAACGATCAATAACCCTCGAGAGTCGAATGATTTCTGGTCTGGTCCCCACTACGGTCATTACTTTGATTGGTTTTGCTTTCATAGCAGTAAGTTACACTTTTTCAAAATAGACATCTGCATCCTCTGGATCAAAATACTCATTTATCCAGAAAATTGTGATTAAATCTTCCTTACCTATGTTCGTAATGTTATGAGTTGTCCAAACGGGTATATCTATATAAGATGGATTTTCTCCATTGAGTTCAAATTCAATTCTTTCCTCAAAACCAACTCTCCTCATTTGGATTAAAGCTTCACCTTGAATGACTGAAAATCGCTCTATTTTTCTTGTGTGAAAATGATTTCCTCTTGTCACTCCAGATTTTGTAACAGAATAAGACTGCTGACCTTTAGAATAACTTCTAATTAATTCAGAGAAATATCCTCTTTCATCGATATGAAGCTTATAGCGTTTTGGGAAATGTTTTGAATGATCAACTGTACATCTAAAGGTATTGAATAATTGAATGTCGAATGTATTCTCTAGTTTAGGAATATTTCCTTTTTCAAAGTAGATGTGATGGAATCTTTTTAATTGCTCTAATACTTCAGAAACCTTTTTTTCTGTCTCATATGGAATCCTTTTCTTAAGAATTCCCTTACTATCAATACATTTTAAAATATGATTCACTACAGATTCAATGTAGATCAATGGAATCTTATCATCTTTAATTATTTTTGAAACTTTCCCATGAATTAGTTCATGTGAAAAAGTCGCTATAAACGAATTATAATTTGGCTTTCCAAAAGGTCCAAAAATATTTGGAAGAATTAAAGTAGTATAAGAAAAACCACTGGTAGATGCAGCTTTAGTTAAAATATCCCCCGCTTGTTTTTTTGAACTCCCATAAGGAGTTTCTTTGTATTCTTGTAAACTTGAAGAATAAATCAAACTTCCTTTGTAATTATTTTTGATCAAACTTTTAGCTAGTGTTTTTGCTAATTGAATATTCGTCCTAGCGATTTCTTCTGAAGAATTATGTCGATTTAATCCAGCTAGGTGTATAATAACATCACAGCTATTTATAAAAGCTGACATCACTGCTGGTTTTTGAAAAAAGTCCCTTTTAAAATCAACAATTTCATAATTAGGGAAATGATACTTTATTCCATTCTTTAGATGATAGCCCAAAAATCCATTATGACCAGTAATTCCAATTTTTTTACTATCCATTCATTTCCCTTTGTACTTCTGGTAATTCTAATAAAAGTTTTTTCATGCCATGAAGATCTAATCGATTTGTATTATCAGAATTATATTCTCCTTTTAGTTTACTTGCTTGACCCTCTGAATAATATTTTTTATAATTTAAATCTCGATTGTCTGCACGAATTCTAAAATAATCTCCTAAATCTTGTGCTTTTAGCATTTCTTCTGATGTGACCAATGTTTCGTACATTTTTTCTCCATGACGAATTCCTATAGTTTCAACTGGTGCATTATTATTGAATAACTCTTTTAATGCTAGTGCTAGGGTTTCTATCGTTGCAGCAGGAGATTTTTGAACAAATAAATCTCCTTGTTCTCCATGTTCAAAAGCAAATAACACTAATTCCACAGCATGGTCAAGAGTCATCATGAATCGAGTCATTTCTGGTTGCGTTAAACTCAAGGGCTTACCTTGCTTGATTTGTTCTATGAAAAGAGGAATAACAGAGCCTCTTGAGGCCATCACATTACCATATCTTGTTCCGCAAAAAATTGTTTTTTCTGTATCAAGATTTCTTGACCTGGCAACCATTACTTTTTCCATTAGAGCTTTACTCATTCCCATCGCATTTATAGGATAAGCTGCCTTGTCTGTACTTAAAATTACTACTTTTTTTACACCTTCTTGTGCAGCACAAGTCAAAACATTATCAGTCCCAAGTATATTGGTTTTTACAGCCTCAATAGGAAAAAACTCACATGAAGGAACTTGTTTTAATGCTGCAGCATGAAAAATATAATCTACTCCATACATTACATTTCTGACGGAATCTATATCTCTAACATCTCCAATATAAAACTTGACTTTAGGATTTTGAAGTTTTTTTCTTAAATCGTCTTGCTTTTTCTCATCCCGGGAAAAAATTCTAATTTCAGAAAACTCATTGTTAGATACTGCCTTTTTTAGAAAAGCAGTGCCGAAAGAACCTGTACCTCCAGTTATCAAGAGTTTATTGATCATAACTATTTATTATTTCTAAGTAAGCTTTAGCTCTATTAGATGGTTGAAAATTGTTTTTAATATATTCCGAGCCTAAATTTAATTTATTTATTAGACTTTGATCATTGCTTTTTAACAATTCGAATACCTCCATTAAAACTTTAGCCGAATCTTCAACATCATTA
>JAQWHT010000055.1 GCA_029249225.1 Flavobacteriaceae bacterium | reverse complement strand
GGAACCGGATGCTTCTGCATCATGAATACTGGAGATACGCCTGTAATTTCAAAAAATAAAATGCTCACTACCATTGGATACCAAATCAATGGAAAGGTTAGCTATGCTCTTGAAGGGAGTATTTTTATTGCTGGAGCTGTTGTTCAGTGGCTTCGTGACCAATTAGGAATAATAAACAACGCTAGTGATATTGAAGCATTAGCCAAAACAGTAGAACATAACGGAGGAGTTACTTTCATTCCTGCATTAGCTGGTTTGGGAGCGCCTTATTGGGATCCTCACGCAACAGGTTCGATTATTGGGATTACAAGAGGAACTCAAAAAGGACATATTGCTCGTGCCGCGCTTGAAGCTATTGCTTTAAGAGTTAAAGAGATTGTTGTTGAAATGCAAAAAGATGCTGACACCACTTTTAGATCATTAAAGGTTGATGGTGGAGCAAGTAATAATAATTTACTCATGCAAACCCAAGCAGATTTATTAGAAACCGATGTAATTCGTCCTCAAACAACTGAAACTACAGCTATTGGTGCTGCGTTTTTTGCAGGACTTGCATCTGGCTACTGGGAGTCTATAGAAAGTTTAGCTGATATTTGGTCCATCGATCAAAAATTCTCTCCTGCCCCCGATGCATTAACTCAAAAAACCATCGATCTATGGAACCAACGTATAGGTAAATTAAGTAGTCACAGCATCTCAAATGAATAGAACAACAAATCTAGCAGCGCTCGAAACAGAACAGGAATGGGATGTCGTCATTATAGGTGGTGGAGCTTCAGGATTGGGCATTGCTGTTGATTCAGCTAATCGAGGGCATAAAACACTTCTACTCGAAAAGTATGATTTTGCGAAGGGAACTTCTTCAAGAAGTACAAAATTAGTTCATGGAGGTGTTCGTTATTTGCAAAATGGTGATATTTCTTTAGTAATAGAAGCCCTCAGAGAACGAGGGATCATGAGAAAAAATGCACCGCACCTAGTTCGTGACTTAAGCTTTGTAATTCCTTCTTATGATTGGTGGAGTAGTCCGTTTTATGGAATTGGACTCAAGGTTTATGATATGATGGCAGGTAAATTAGGACTTGGGCCCTCAACTATTTTAAATAGAGAAGAAACCTTAGATTATCTTCCTAATGTTAACAAAGAAGGACTTCGCGGAGGTGTGATTTATCACGATGGACAATTTGATGATGCTCGCATGGCAATAAGTCTTGCACTTACTGCTAATCAAGAAGGAGCTACCCTTCTCAATTACGTTGAAGTCGTAGGCTTGGAAAAGAAAAGTAATATGCTGACAGGTGTTCAAGTCAAAGATGGAATAAGTGGTTCAACACATAGCATAAAAGCGAAGGTCATCATTAATGCTACGGGAGTTTTTTCAGATGAAGTTATTCGACTTGATCAACCTGATGCAAAACCAATGATTCGTCCTTCTCAAGGTGTGCACTTAGTTATTGACAAATCCTTTTTACAGGAAAACCATGCAATTATGGTACCTCATACTACAGATGGTCGTGTTTTATTTGCAGTCCCATGGAATGGTCAAGTTGTTGTTGGTACAACTGATACCCCAGTAGATAATGCACTTGAGGAACCTCTTGCTATGGATGATGAAATTGATTTCATTCTTGAAAATGCGAGTGCTTACATGACAAAAAAACCAAAAAGAAAAGACGTAAAAAGTGTCTTTGCTGGTTTACGCCCGCTAGCAGCTAATGAAGGCAAAAAAGAGAGTACAAAAGAAGTTTCAAGGCACCACAAAATAATTGTCAGTACTAGTGGATTAATTAGTGTGCTTGGAGGAAAATGGACCACCTACAGAAAAATTGCAGAGGATGCGGTAAATACAATTCAAATGGTGGGTGGACTACCAGATCGTAAATGCAATACAGAAACATTGGGTATTTTTGGAAATGACTTCAACGTTGACTTCACTAATCCTTATCATTTTTATGGAACTGAGTCAGATAAAATTAAAGCTCTAGATCCTAAAAAAGCGGCTATTTCACTTTCAGAGAAAATATTTATTTCAGAAAATCAAGTGAGGTGGGCTGTCAGAGAAGAAATGGCAATGACCTTAGAAGATGTATTGGCCAGAAGGACACGTTGTTTGTTTTTAGATGCCTATGAAACAGAGAAAATTGCCTTACAGGTTGTTAAGGTAATGTGTGAAGAAATGGAAAAAGATGACTCGTGGATGGAAGAAGAACTTAGAAAAATTAATTTAATTTTAAAGAAATATCAATTATGATTTTACACCCTTTTTTAGCTGAATTCATTGGTACTGCCATTTTACTTTTATTAGGTGCTGGAGTTGTTGCCAATGTAAATTTAAAGAAAACTATAGCGTATGATCAAACTCCATGGGTACTGATAACAAGTGCCTGGGGATTTGCTGTATTTGTGGCAGTTTTCATTACCACTCAATCTAGTGGAGCCCACTTGAACCCTGCCGTTACAGTTGGGTTGGCTTTTGCGGGAAAATTTTCTTGGTCTTTAGTTCCCACTTACTTTGCAGCACAGTTATTGGGTGCTATGTTTGGAAGTTGGCTTGCTTACTTAGTCTATATTGATCACTATAGAGCTACTTCTGATGAAGGAGCTGTGAGGAGTACTTTTTGTACAGGGCCTGCTATTAGAAATTTTAAAAACAACTTTTTTAGCGAAGCCATAGGCAGTTTTATGCTAGTTTTTGCTTGCTTATTCATCGTGAGCCCAAACATTGCTATAGATGGATTAGAAGTTGAAAATTTTGGTTTAGGCGCTCTAGATGCCTTACCTATCGGAATAGTCGTTTGGGTTATTGGAATTGCTCTAGGTGGAACTACTGGTTATGCGATTAATCCTGCCCGAGACTTTGGTCCACGATTGGTCTATCAATTACTTCCAAGAAAAAATAAAGATGCTGACTGGGCATACAGTTGGATTCCTGTTTTAGGTCCTTTTACAGGTGGAGCAACAGCAGGATTACTTTACAGTATATTATAAAAATACCTATTATTTTGCAACGTTGACCACACGTGTTTCTCGAATCACAGTAATCTTTACTTGTCCGGGATACGTCATTTCGGTCTGTATTTTTTGAGAAATTTCAAATGAAAGTTCAGCTGCGCGTTCATCAGAAATTTTTTCGCTTTCAACAAATACACGAAGTTCCCGCCCAGCTTGAATGGCATAAGCTTTATTGACTCCGTTAAAATCATACGCAATTTTCTCAAGATCTTTAAGTCGTTGAACATAACTGTCCAAGACTTGTCTTCTTGCGCCTGGCCTAGCTCCCGAAATGGAATCACATACTTGAACGAGAGGAGATAAAAGAGAAGTCATTTCGATTTCATCATGATGCGCACCTATAGCGTTACAAATGTCTTCTTTCTCACCATATTTTTCTGCCCATTCCATTCCTAACAATGCATGAGGTTTTTCTGATTCTTCTTCAGGAACTTTCCCAATATCATGAAGCAATCCGGCTCTTTTAGCCTTTTTAGCATTTAACCCAAATTCTGAGGCCATAACTCCACATAATTTAGCCACTTCTCTTGAATGCTGTAAAAGGTTTTGACCATATGAAGACCTATATTTCATTCTTCCAACTAGTTTGACAAGCTCTGGATGAAGACCATGTACGCCTAAATCTATTATGGTTCGCTTTCCTATCTCAATAATTTCATTTTCAATTTGTTTCCTTGTTTTATTGACCACTTCCTCAATTCGAGCAGGATGAATTCTCCCATCACTAACTAGCTTGTGGAGTGAAAGACGTGCAATTTCTCTGCGAACGGGGTCAAAACAAGAAAGAATTATAGCCTCCGGAGTATCGTCCACTATTATTTCTACTCCTGTTTCTGCCTCAAGCACTCGAATATTTCTTCCTTCCCTTCCAATGATTCTCCCTTTCACATCGTCCGATTCTAAATTGAAAATTGAGACACAATTATCTATGGCTTCTTCTGTCCCTATTCGCTGAATTGTGTTGATCACAATTTTTTTAGCTTCTTGCTGAGCAGTGAGTTTAGCTTCTTCTATATACCCCTGAATGTAACTCATTGCATCTGCTTTGGCTTTTCCCTTGAGCGTATTCATCAGTTCGGTTTTAGCCTCTTCCGCAGAGAGTTTTGAAAGTCCTTCTAATTTTCCAATTTGAACTTCTAGTACATCATTCAACTCAAGCTCTCTAGAAGCTATTTTGCGTTGTTTATTCTGAATGAACTCAATTTCTTTTTGAAGCTTCCTTTTCAGATCAGTATTCGAATTAATTTCCTTTTGAAGCTGAGATTCTTTTTGCTTTATTCTATTCTCCATTTCAGAGACTTTCCGTTCACGCTGATTTACCTCTCTCTGATGATTCGACTTAAGCTCAATAAAGTGCTCCTTTGCTTGTAATTTTTTCTCTTTTCTTAGGGCTTCAGATTCTAATCTAGCAGACTGTAAAATTTCCTTTGCTTGGGTTTTTGCTTCGTCTAAAAGGATTTTATTTTTACCCTTTCTAACACTGTTTCCAAACAAAAAACCTAGCCCTAAGGCAACTATTCCAGTTAGTATTAAAATAAAATAAGGTTCCATTTTCTTTTTTTGTTTTAAAAAAAACCTGTATTAGCGGGTTTTTTGTATAAACTCCTAAAAATCAAGTTTGAGGCTACACCAGTGCTCAAGGATCTGCTCTAGGCAGCTTGCTTTTACAAAAGAAACTCACCTCTCTGAATTAAAAGCTCGTTGAGTTTATCAAAAAATACTAATACAGGCAGTTTGTATTTGCTGTCAAAATGAACTAATATGCAGTCATATGGACATCAATTAAATCAATCAGTTCTTGCACTTTTTCTTCTTCTTTCGAAGACACTGAAGTATCCTGATTTTTATACTTTTCCAATTGAGCTGCGTATTGAAGGGAACACATTGCAAGAACATCTTGTTTGTCTCGTACCGCATAGTTTTTCTCTAATTGTTGAATCGTAGCCTCTATTTTTTTTGCGGATGCACGAAGAGAAGCTTCTTGTTCAGGC
>JAQWHT010000041.1 GCA_029249225.1 Flavobacteriaceae bacterium | reverse complement strand
GGGTCTTAAGCGTCCCGTCAGCTATCATAAAATCACACAAGTACAACAAAGTCAACAGCTCATTAAAAATTTACAAAACCATACTCACGAAGGTTTAACTACTGTTGTGTATAATTTTGTAGATATGATTTCTCACGCTAAAACTGAAATGGAAGTTATCAAGGAATTAGCGCCAGACAATAAAGCTTATCGCTCATTAACTTCAAGTTGGTTTAAAAATAGCCCTTTAAAAGAACTGATTAAAAAGGCAGCGAGACTTGGATTTCAAATTTTATTAACCACAGATCACGGAACCATTAACGTTGGATTTCCTAGCGAGGTCATAGGGGATAAAAACACCGGGATGAACTTACGTTACAAGTCCGGAAAAAGCTTAACATATGAAGCTAAAAATGTTATTACTTGTAAAGTTCCTGAAAGCTTTCAATTACCTTCATTTTACGGATTAAATAGCAGTTACATATTCGCTAAGAAAGACACTTACTTTGTGTTTAAAAATAATTTTAACCATTATGCAAAATTATTTAATGACACCTTTCAACACGGTGGAGTGTCCTTAGAAGAAATCATCATTCCATTTGTTGTTTTAACTCCTCGATAATCCTACTTTTGCGTAATGCAATTGAGTTTTACATTAAATCAAATTGAGAAAGCAGCCCAACTGCTCATAGAACTTTCTACCACAAGTGTAATTCGTCTTGATGGTGAAATGGGCGCAGGTAAAACCACACTTATTTCTGCTGCCACAAAACTGCTTGGAGTAGAAGAATCGGCTTCTAGTCCAACCTTTTCATTAATAAACTCTTATAAAAGTAAAAATAGAACTTTTCATCATTTTGATTTTTATCGTCTTAATCATCCAGATGAGGCCCTAGACTTTGGTTTCGAAGAATATTTAGAATCAGGAAACTTATGTTTTCTTGAATGGGCAGAAAAAATAACACCGCACTTGCCGTTGCAGTATGATTATTTTATCCTAAAAGAACAAAAAAACGGCGAACGAATTTTAGAAAAAAAAGAAGTAAAAACATGAAGTTTCTATATCGCTTAGGCTTTTACTTGGGAGGCTTTTCTGTTGGCTTAATCTTTTTAGCCTTTATTTTTAATGGTAAAAAGACAAGTTGCAATTATACACCTAATGCAAGAGTAATTGATAATTTACTTCAAAAAGAAATTATTATTTCTGAGGAGATCTCAAAAACAAGACCACAGCTTTCTTCCGATGAAATCAAAGAACTCATTAGACGTGGAACAGTAAACTTCACCAAAAGCAATACAAAACGAGATTCTTGTAAATTATATTTTATCGAGATAGATGCAAATAAATCAGCTTTTTTAGAAGTTGCCAATTGCGCTAAATCCTTAACAATTGTATCCTTTAATCTGCCTTGACTTTTTTTCGTCGTGCCAATTCTTTTTTTATTAAACTCAATTCTCTAGGAGTCTGTCCCTGAACAGCGGTATTTTCCTCAGCTCTTCTGATTAAATAGGGGATTACTTCCTTTATCGGACCATAGGGTACATATTTGATAACTTGGTAACCTGCTGCGGCCAAATTGAATGAAATATGATCTGCCATACCGTAAAGTTGTGAAAACCATATTCTAGAATGATTATTTGGAAGCTTATTTTCTTTCATCCACTGAATGACTCTTGCCGTACTATCTTCACTATGTGACCCTAAAAATAATTCACATTGTTTTAAATTTTTTAGAATTAATATTAATCCTGCATTGAAATTTTGATCTGTAGCCTCTTTAGATATACAGATAGGTGATGGATAGTTTTTTTCATCTGCTCTCTTATTTTCCTTTTCAATATAGGCACCACGAACAAGTTTAATTCCGATCTGAAAATTCTCTTTTTCAGCTGTATTGATTAAGTTTTCCAAATATTCTAAACGATCTTTTCTATACATCTGAACAGTATTAAAAATAAAAGGTTCAGCCGTAACATTGAATTTTCGCATTAAATCCAAAGCTATTTCATCAATGGCTTTTTGGAGCCAAGATTCTTCTGCATCTATCAAAAGTCGAACTTGTTCCTTTTTAGCAAACTCACAACATCGATTGATTCGCTTAATAGCACGATCCCATGCTCGTGTTTCCTCTTCGTTCAGAGCTATCCCACTAGTTTTCTTTTCAAAAAGATCTACAGGACCTAAAGCAGTTGATTTAAAAACTGCAAAAGGGAGTGCGTTGTTTTGTTTAGAAATTGTCAAGGTTTCAAGAACCCTATCTAGGCTATCATCCATACCCTGCTCTGTTTTTTGTCCTTCAGAAGCAAAATGCATATAGGAACTTACATTCAAATTTGATAGAGAATTTACAACTGCTATGGAATCTTCTTCTGCATCACCTGCACAAAATTGAAGAAAAACTGTTTTTTTAAAAAGATGCTCTAACGGCAGACCCAAATGGATTACAAACAAAGCAAGTTTACTGCCTAAACGGACAAGAAAATGATTTGAAAACATTTTAAATAGAAGATAGGCTCTGAAGAGCTCATTATCTGTTTTAAGAGAATAAGCAGTTTTGGTATCCTCAAACTTCATCATCAAAACAATTTTTAGCCAAAATATTTAATTTTTATCTTCTAACAAGGGAACAAAACGAAAACGTCCAAATTTTTCTTTATCAAAAGAGTTTTCTCCAGTTTTGGTAAGACGCATCATAAACTGCTGCTTCTCACCTACCGGAATGATCAACTTTCCTCCTGTCTTAAGTTGCTTTAATAGAGCTTTTGGAAGCGAAGGAGCGGCAGCAGTTACAATTATTCGATCGTAAGGTGCAGCATTTTGATATCCTAAATATCCATCTCCAAAAAGATGTTTTTTTGGTCTAAGCCCTAATTTTTGGAAGAGTCGTTGTGTTTTTTTAAACAAAATCTGCTGACGTTCTACTGTGTAAACCAAGGGGCTAATCCCTAATAAAACTGCAGTTTGATAACCTGACCCTGTCCCTATTTCTAATACTTTATCTGACGGTTTCAACTGTAATAATTCAGTTTGGTAAGCTACTGTGTAGGGTTGAGAGATTGTTTGTTCTGCACCTATGGGATAAGCATTGTCTTCATAGGCTAAATGCATCAAGCCAGAATCCATAAAAAGATGACGAGGTACTGACCCCATGATCTCTAACACCCTGGTGTCTTTAATCCCTTTTTGCTTTAAGAGTTCAATTAACTGTTTCCTTAAGCCCTTGTGTTTGTGAGTGTCCTCCATCACTGACAAAAATAGTTTAGTTTCTTTAAAATTTTATGAATTTGATTGTACTTTTGATTCAAAGGATTAAAACAATGCTTAAAATAGGTGTCTTTGGTGCAGGTCATTTAGGTAAAATTCATCTGAAGATTGCAAAGTCTTCAAGCAAGTTGGAGTTGGTTGGCTTTTACGATTCCAGCTCAGAGGCTGCAAACAAAATTGTTTCAGAAAATGAATACAAATTCTTTGATAATCCTGAAGATCTCATCAATGCGGTAGATATAGTAGATATTGTAACTCCTACCCTATCGCATTTTGATATTGCAAAAATGGCCATTAATGCCAAAAAGCATGTTTTTATTGAAAAACCACTGACCAATACAATAGATGAAGCCAACGAGTTAGTCAACCTGGCTCGCTCCCAAGGAGTTTTTGGTCAAGTAGGTCATGTAGAGCGATTTAACCCCGCATACCAAGCCGTTCTTCCTTCTCTTACCCAACCCATGTTTATAGAAACCCATCGTCTTTCAGAATTCAATCCAAGAGGAACTGATGTTTCTGTTGTGTTAGATTTAATGATTCATGACATTGATATTGTTTTGAGCGTTGTAAAATCGCCAATCAAAAAAATTCATGCCTCTGGAGTTTCTGTCATCAGCGAAACACCTGATATTAGTAACGCAAGAATAGAATTTGAAAATGGATGCGTAGCGAATTTTACTGCAAGCAGAATTTCATTAAAAAAAATGCGAAAATCTCGTTTCTTTCAAAAAAATGCCTACATCGCGCTAGATTTTTTAACCAAGCAAGTTGAAATTGTAAAAATGAAAGAAGTCAGCCCTGATCTTCAGCAAGACCTAGCTCTATTACTCACCAACGCAGAAGGAAAGAAGAAACAAATTTATTTTGAAAATCCAGTAATTGAAAAAACCAATCCAATCCAAGAGGAATTGGAACATCTTGCCAGTTGTATAGAAAAAAAACAAACGCCAATAGTTTCTCTAAGTGATGGCGCAAAAGCGTTAGAAGTTGCCCACCAGATAATAAATAAAATAGGTTGATTTTTAGAAGGGAATTTCACCTGCTCCCTCTCGAACAATCATAAAAGGCTCGGTACTCAAGTCAATAACTGTAGAAGGGATATTACTTCCATACCCATCAGAAATCATCAAATCAATATCGGCTTCCCATTGTTCAAAAAGGTTCTCTGGATCTGTTGTATAGTCAAGAATTTCATCGGGATCATGAAGTGAACTTGTAATTAAAGGGGCTTGCAACAGAGGAAGTAATGCTTTTAGGACAGGGTGGTTAGAAATTCTAATCCCTATGGTTTTCCTTTTCTGAAAAGGTGTCGGAAGTTTTGCTGCAGCATTCAGTATTAACGCGTAAGGCCCTGGAACTAGACGTTTTACTAGTTTAAAAGTTTGAGAATTCATAGGGGCAACGTAACTAGAAAGCTCTCTGATGTTTTGGAACAAAAAGCTCAAAGGTGCATATTCTAATTTCACCCCTTTAATCTTTGCAAAACGTGCCAACGCGTTTGAATTATTGCTTAAACATCCTAATCCATAAACCGTGTCAGTAGGAAAGATTATCACTCCACCATTTTCAAGTATTTTAACCCATTGCAATAAATCTTTTGGGTTAGGCTCTTCCGAATAAGTGGTTATAAACTCTGCCATAATTGGCTATTTAATTTTTAATTTAGCAAAACGCAGAAGAAGATTTTTTACTCCAAAACCTTTAAAAGCAATTGCAGCTTTTTTATCGATACCATTGCCTTCTATAGACTGCACCACCCCATTGCCAAAACGAGCATGTTCTACTTCCATTCCCTCTTTTAAATGAAGATCATTTTGAGTATTTGGAGAAGGTTTTCCCAAGTCAATTTTTCTTAGTTTTTTGAGCTGTGAATTTGTGGGATTAACAATTGTTTTTTCTTGTTTTGGAGGCGCTTTAAAAGTTCTTTTGGAGGGTTGATTATCACCAAAAATTGAGGTGTCCATCAAGGGTTTAAACTGATAGTTATCTTTAGGTACAATACGATTAAGATATTGCGGATCAATTTCTTCAATAAACCTACTCGGTTCAGCATCGATTAATTTTCCCCAACGATATCTAGAAAGGGTGTAAGAAAGGAATGCACGTTCTTCTGCACGTGTTAAAGCAACATAAAAAAGACGACGCTCTTCTTCCAATTCAGATCGTGTATTCAGACTCATTGCAGAAGGAAAAAGATCCTCTTCTAAACCAACAATATAAACAAAAGGAAACTCAAGCCCCTTCGCTAGGTGAATAGTCATTAAAGCAACTCGATCACTGTTCGGGTCATCTTCTTTATCTAAATCAGTTGCTAATGCTACATCCTCTAAAAATTCTCCTAAACTTCCAGTAGCATCTGCCAATTCTTGTTGACCTTCGGTAAAATCACGAATCCCATTAAGAAGTTCTTCAACGTTTTCAATTCGAGCGATGCCTTCTGGCGTTGCATCTTTTTTTAATTCTTGAACTAATCCAATTTTCTTGGTTACCAAGTCCGCAATTTCAAAAGCATTAAGACCTTCATTTTCTATCTGAAAGCGTTGGATAAGCGTTGAGAAATTTGTTAGTTTGGTTAGAGTACCTGCATTTATTGGAATCGCAAGTTCTTTTGCTCGAACAACTGTATCAAACAATGAAAGACCATGATGTTTTGCTCCTACTACTAATTTGTCAACAGTAGTCTGTCCTATTCCCCGGGCAGGATAATTTATGACTCTTTTTAAACTCTCTTCATCTTTCGGATTTACAATAAGTCGGAAATAAGCTAAAATATCTTTAATTTCCTTACGTTGATAAAAAGATAAACCACCGTAAATCCGATAGGGAATATCTCTTTTTCTCAGTGCATCTTCCATTGCTCTTGACTGCGCATTGGTTCTGTAGAGAATAGCAAAATCGGCATTTTTTCGTTGCTCTTGCATTTTGAATTCAAAAATACTAGATGCAACATGTCTCCCCTCTTCAGCATCAGTTGTAAGTCTGTTCAACTGAATTAATGAACCTTCAGAATTTGAAGTCCAAACTACTTTGTCAATTTTAGTTTTGTTGTGATTGATGATTGAATTCGCAGCATTGACAATTGTTTTAGTAGATCTGTAATTCTGTTCCAATCGATACAAAGCTACATCGTCATAATCTTTTTGAAAATTCAAGATATTGTTGATGTTTGCTCCCCGAAAATCATAAATGCTCTGTGCATCGTCCCCCACAACACAAATGTTTTG
>JAQWHT010000033.1 GCA_029249225.1 Flavobacteriaceae bacterium | reverse complement strand
ACAGTAAAACAAGCAACCAAACTGAATATTGGTGGAGAATTAATTTGTTACGTATACTAACTTAAAAAGTATAAGCTATGTCAAGAATAGGAAACAATCCAATTGATATTCCCAATCCATTGAGTATCCTTGGAAGACTATCTGAATTAGAATACTTTCTTAGTCCAGGAGTACTAATTCTTTGAATTTTTTTGATGACAGGCTCTTTAGTAAACTTGTCATATTTCAATGCAATTTTGATATTGCCTTGATTGTTTTCGGTTTCCTCAAACTTATAGCTAAGGATGTATCCTTGGTCAAAGAGTATCTTTGTTATTTCTCTTTTTGTATTGGATGCTGGAATATCTACAACACGATGTCCTGCGCGGTTGGCGTTTCGAATTCGTGTTAAAAAATCTGCAATTGGATCTGTGAACATAATTTTAATCTCTTAAGGTTACCAGCTAGCTTTTGTTACTCCAGGAATTAAGCCTTTATTAGCCATTTCGCGAAATGTTACCCGAGAAATACCAAACTGGCGCATATAACCTTTCGGTCTTCCTGTTAATTTACATCTATTGTGCATTCGAATAGGGGATGCATTTCGAGGTAGTTTTTGAAGAGCTTCATAATCTCCAGCTTCCTTAAGTGCTTTCCGTTTCTCAGCGTATTTGGCAACAGTCTTGGCACGTTTTACTTCACGTGCTTTCATTGATTCTTTAGCCATATTAATTCTTTTTAAAAGGGATTCCTAATTCGGTTAGTAATGATTTTGCTTCCTGATCTGTCTGAGCAGAAGTTACAAACGTAATGTCCATTCCATTGATTCGATTAACCTTGTCAATGTCAATCTCTGGAAAAATAATTTGTTCTGTTATTCCAAGCGTGTAATTCCCACGTCCATCAAAACCAGTTGCCTTAACACCTTGGAAATCTCTTACACGAGGCAAGGCTGTGGTAACAAGACGATCTAAAAATTCGTACATCCGCTCAGCACGAAGAGTGACTTTAGCTCCAATGGGCATACCTTTTCTCAATTTAAATGTTGCAACATCTTTTTTAGAAAGGGTTGAAATTGCCTTTTGGCCTGTAATCATTGTCAATTCGTCGACCGCATGATCAATTAATTTTTTATCAGCAACAGCAGCACCCACTCCTCTACTGAGAACAATTTTCTCTAGTTTAGGAACTTGCATGACGCTTTTATAACTGAACGTTTCTTTCAAATTATTGATGATACGCTCGTTGTATTCTTTTTTAAGTCTTGGTGTATAACTCATGATTAAATGACTTCATCGGTTTTTTTGGAGAAACGTACTTTGTTATCATCCTCCATTCGGTATCCTACTTTGGTTGTCTTACCATCTGAGGTTAAAAGTGATAAATTGGAAATGTCTATTGGCGCTTCCTTTTCAGTAATTCCACCTTGCGGGTTTTGGGCGTTAGGTTTGTTGTGTTTCTTTACCAAGTTAACCCCTTCAACTATGGCTTTATTTGTCTCACGAGATACACTCAATACGCTTCCTTCTGTTCCTTTATTGGATCCAGCAATGACACGTACAGTATCTCCTTTTTTAATTTTAATTTTTGTTGCCATATCTAAGTTTTATAACACCTCAGGTGCTAATGAAACGATTTTCATAAATTGTTTGTCTCTTAACTCTCTTGCTACAGGACCGAAAACACGAGTTCCTCGCATTTCACCCGTAGGATTAAGTAATACACATGCATTTTCGTCAAATCGGATGTAAGATCCATCAGGTCTTCTGATTTCTTTACGAGTTCTTACTACCACTGCAGTAGATACTTGTCCTTTTTTGACGGTTCCTGCAGGCGAAGCTTCTTTTACAGTCACAACAATTTTGTCTCCTATAGAAGCATAACGTCTTTTAGTACCTCCCAATACGCGGATAGTAAGCACCTCTTTGGCACCAGTATTATCCGCTACTTTAAGTCTTGATTCTTGTTGTACCATCTTACTTCGCTCTTTCGATTATTTCAACCATTCGCCAGCACTTAGACTTGCTCATTGGTCTTGTTTCCATGATCTTAACTGTATCGCCGATATTACAATCGTTTTTTTCGTCGTGAGCTACATACTTCTTTGTTTTCAAAACGAATTTACCATACATCGGGTGCTTGACACGTTTGACTTCAGCTACAACTATAGATTTCTCCATTTTGTTACTGGTCACTACCCCTACACGTTCTTTTCTTAAATTTCTTGTTTCCATGTGCTTATGCTTCTTGATTGCTTATGGCAGTTTTTAGTCTTGCTACTACCCTGCGCGCAGATCGTATTTGTAATGGATTTTCTAAAGGTGAAATGGCATGTGTCATTTTGAGTTCTTCAAGTTGCTTTTGAGATTCAATCAATTTATCTTGGAGATCTTCTTTAGAAAGTTTGTTTATTTCTGTTTGTTTCATAGTTCTTACTTATGCTTCGTAATCACGAGCGACAACAAATTTTGTTTTAACTGGAAGTTTTTGGGCTGCTAGACGAAGTGCTTCTTTAGCTACATCATAAGGAACACCAGCAACTTCAAACATGATTCTCCCTGCTTTAGTTACAGCAACAAAATATTCTGGAGCTCCTTTTCCTTTTCCCATACGAACCTCTAGTGGTTTTTTAGTAATGGGCTTATCCGGAAAAATTTTAATCCAAAGCTGACCTTCTCTTTTCATGTAACGAGTAGCTGCAATACGGGCTGCTTCTATTTGTCTAGAAGTAATAAAAACAGAGTCTAACGCCTTGATCCCAAACATTCCATTGGAGAGTTGATGACCACGTTGAGAAAGGCCCTTCATACGCCCTTTTTGTGCTTTTCGAAATTTTGTCTTTTTTGGTTGTAACATGATTTCTAATTCCTATTATAATTATTTACGGCGACGTTGACGGTTGTTTCCTTTTCCAGAATTACCACCACCTTGACCAGATTTTTTAGACATTCCCACAAGTGGAGATAATTCACGTTTTCCATAAACCTCTCCTTTCATGATCCAAACCTTAATTCCTAATCTACCATAAGTAGTGTGCGCTTCAACAAGTGCATAATCGATATCAGCTCTAAATGTGGATAAAGGTATACGTCCTTCCTTATAGGATTCTGAACGAGCCATCTCAGCACCATTAAGACGTCCAGAAATTTGAACTTTAATCCCCTCAGCATTCATTCGGATTGCTGCAGCAATTGCCATTTTGATAGCACGTCTGTATGAAATTCTACTTTCAATTTGTCTAGCAATACTCGCACCCACTAATTGGGCATCTAATTCAGGTCTTTTGATTTCAAAAATATTAATCTGAATTTCTTTACCTGTAATTTTACGAAGCTCCTCTTTTAGTTTATCAACTTCTTGACCTGCTTTTCCGATAATAATTCCGGGACGAGCGGTGGTAATAGTGATGGTAATAATCTTAAGTGTTCGCTCAATGATAACGTTAGACACACTTGCTTTCGATAAACGGGCATGTATGTATTTACGAATTTTATCATCTTCGGCTATCTTATCTCCATAGTTTCTCCCTCCATACCAGTTAGAATCCCATCCTCTGATAATTCCTAATCGGTTTCCAATAGGGTTTGTTTTCTGTCCCATATTATGCTTCTATAGTGTTTGATCCCAAAATCACAGTAACGTGATTTGAGCGTTTTCTAATTCTGTGTGCTCTTCCCTGAGGAGCAGGGCGTAATCTTTTTAGCATACTACCCCCGTCTACTCTGATCTCAGAAATAAAAAGGGCTGCTTTTTCAATGTCTTCACTTTCATTTTTAGACTGCCAGTTGGCAATCGCAGAAAGTACTAGTTTCTCTAAACGACGAGAAGCTTCTTTAGGACTAAACTTCAAAATAGCCAGAGCTTTATCAATTGATTCCCCTCTAACTTGATCTGCCACCAAACGCATTTTTCTTGGCGATGTAGGGCAGTTGTTTAGCTTGGCAAAGGCCAAATTCTTTTTGGCTTCTTTAAGCGCTTGTGCGGACTGTCTTTTACGATTTCCCATGAGTACTTTTATTTTTTGCCTTTATTTTTGGCTCCCGCATGACCGCGGAAGTTTCTCGTCAATGAGAATTCGCCTAATTTGTGACCTACCATATTTTCAGTAATGTAAACAGGAACAAAAGTTTTTCCGTTGTGAACTCCGATAGTTTGCCCAACAAAATCTGGGGTGATCAAGGAGGCACGAGACCAAGTTTTGATTACTGACTTTTTATTCTCTTCTAAATTTTTCATCACTTTCTTTTCAAGACTGTGATGCACAAAAGGTCCTTTTTTTAATGAACGAGCCATGCTATATTATTTTTTTCTACGTTCGATGATGAACTTATTACTTGATTTCGTTTTAGATCGGGTACGGAATCCTTTTGCTGGAATACCATTTCGTGATCTTGGATGACCTCCAGAGGCACGACCTTCTCCACCACCCATTGGGTGATCTACTGGGTTCATGGCTACAGGTCTTGTGCGTGGTCTTCTTCCCAACCATCTTGAACGACCAGCTTTACCTGACACTAACAACTGATGATCAGAATTTGAGACTACGCCAATGGATGCCATACAGGTAACTAATACCATTCTCGTTTCTCCAGAGGGCATTTTAACCGTAGCAAATCTTCCATCTCGAGCCATTAATTGAGCAAATGCTCCTGCACTTCTTGCAATTACTGCTCCTCTTCCTGGAACTAACTCAATACAAGAAATGATAGTACCTAAAGGAATTTCGGAAAGAAAAAGTGCATTACCTACTTCAGGAGCAACTCCCTCACCAGAACTAATTTTCTGGCCTACTTGCAAACCGCTTTGTGCTACGACATAGCGTTTTTCTCCATCAGTATATTCTACTAAAGCGATAAAGGCTGATCGGTTTGGGTCGTACTCAATACTTTTGACTTCCGCTTCGAATCCAAATTTGTTTCTCTTGAAATCGATGATACGATAACGCTTTTTATGTCCCCCACCTATATGACGAGCAGTCATCTTTCCTTTGTTGTTCCTTCCCCCAGTTCTTTTCTTGGGAGCCAATAAACTCTTTTCTGGTTTATCGGTAGTAATAGAATCGAATCCATTCACTACTCTAAAACGCTGCGCAGGAGTTATCGGTTTTAATTTTCTTACTGACATCTGGCGCTATTATAAATTACTGTAAAAATCTATGGCATCACCTTCTGCAACCTGCACTATGGCTTTCTTGGTTGCATTAGTTTTACCTTTCTGAATACCGGTTTTGGTGTAACGCATTTTACGTTCTGGACCGCTGTTAAGTGTTCGTACTTTTTCAACACTTACACCATAAGCAGACTCAACTGCTTTTTTGATTTCAACTTTGTTTGCTTTTGGGTGTACCAAAAAAGTATATCTATTGTGAAGCTCACTTCCTAAAGTGGCTTTTTCCGTGATGATTGGTTTTATTAATACACTCATTATTATCTGTTCAAAATTGATTCAAGTCCTGCAATAGCACCCTCACAAAAAACCAAACTATTTGCGTTTGAAATACTGTAAGTGTTTAATTCTGAGTTAATTACAACTTTAGAATTTTTTAAATTACGAGACGACAAATATACATTTTTATTCAAATCCCCCAACACCAACACGCTTTTTTTATCAGCGAGACCGAGGGCTGCCAGCATTTTAAGGTAATCTTTTGTTTTTGGAGAATCCCATTGAATGTCTTCCAAAATAACAATTGATTTTTGTTTTGCTTTAATACTCAAAGCCGATTTTCTTGCCAGCCTTTTGACCTTTTTGTTGACTTTCTGACTATAATCTCTTGGAGTTGGTCCAAAAACACGTCCCCCTCCTTTGAACAATGGATTCTTAATACTTCCAGCTCGGGCAGTACCAGTTCCTTTTTGTTTCTTTATTTTTCGAGTAGATCCAACAATTTCAGCACGCTCTTTTGATTTATGAGTTCCTTGACGTTTGTTCGCTAAATGTTGTTTTACATCAAGGTAAATAGCATGATCATTGGGCTCGATACCAAATACAGCCTTATCAAGTTTAACCTTTCTGCCTGTCTCTTTTCCTTCTATGTTGAGTACGTTTACTTCCATTATTTCTGAACTGTTACGTATGCATTTTTGTGACCAGGTACACATCCTTTAACAACAAGGAGGTTTTTTTCAGGCACAACTTTAATCACTCTAAGGTTTTGAACCTTTACCTTCTCATTTCCCATTTGACCTGCCATTCGCATTCCTTTGAATACACGTGCAGGGTAGGACGCAGCACCAATAGAACCTGGAGCTCTTAAACGATTGTGTTGTCCATGAGTAGCTTGACCAACTCCAGCGAAACCGTGGCGTTTGACAACCCCTTGGAAACCTTTTCCTTTAGAAGTTCCAGAAACATCAACGAATTCACCTTCTGTAAAATGTGAAACTGTTATGATGTCTCCTAAATTTAATTCTTCCTCAAAATTCTGGAATTCGACGAGCTTTCTTTTAGGAGTAGTTCCGGCTTTTTTAAAGTGCCCTTGGGCGGCCTTTGTAACTCCTTTTTCTGCCTTGTCATCGAAACCCAGTTGAAGTGCTTCATACCCGTCAACCTCTTTGGTTCTGACTTGGGTAACCACGCATGGCCCCATCTCAAGAACTGTACAAGGAATGTTTTTCCCGTTTTCGTCAAAGAGACTGGTCATACCGATTTTTTTTCCTATTAACCCAGACATTGTTTTTGTTATTTATTAATTATTTATTTTCAATTATACTTTGATCTCAACCTCTACTCCACTTGGTAATTCTAATTTCATCAATGCATCGATGGTTTTAGAAGAAGAACTGTAGATATCTAACAAGCGTTTGTAAGAACATAACTTAAATTGCTCTCTTGACTTCTTGTTAACATGAGGAGAACGTAAAACCGTAAAAATCTTTTTATGTGTGGGTAATGGGATGGGACCCGTTACTACCGCTCCAGTAGTTTTTACTGTTTTAACAATTTTATCTGCCGACTTATCAACTAGATTGTGATCGTATGATTTTAATTTGATTCTAATTTTTTGGCTCATGCGATTTAATTTATGCTTTATTACCGTTTACTTCTGCAATAACACTTTCTGAAATATTAGAAGGTGTTTCTGCATAGTGAGAAAATTCCATTGTAGAAGTAGCTACCTGAGGATAGTGTTCTTAATGATGTGACGTATCCGAACATTTCAGATAGTGGAACTTCAGCTTTTACAACTTTAGATCCAGCACGATCATCCATGGAATTTACCTGGCCTCGTCTTCGATTTAAATCTCCAACAATATCTCCCATGTTTTCTTCAGGGGTTAAAACCTCTAATTTCATTATGGGTTCCATGATCACAGCTTTAGCAGCTTTTGCAGATTCTTTAAATCCAAGTTTTGCTGCTAATTCGAAGGATAAGGAGTCTGAATCCACAGGGTGGAAGGAACCGTCCTTTAACGTGATTTTCATCGCATCAAGTTCAAATCCAGCTAAAGGTCCATTTTTCATGGATTCTTTAAATCCTTTTTCAACTGAAGGTATATATTCTTTAGGAATATTACCTCCCTTAATTTCATTAACAAATTCAAGACCTGTTTTACCTTCTTCAGCTGGCTCGATTTCAAATACGATATCAGCAAATTTTCCACGTCCACCAGTTTGTTTTTTATAAACTTCTCTGTGTTTAGCAGTTGCTGTAAGAGCTTCTTTATATTCTACCTGAGGTTGTCCTTGATTAACTTCAACCTTGAATTCTCTACGTAAACGATCAACTATGATATCGAGGTGAAGCTCTCCCATACCAGAAATAATGGTCTGGCCAGAAGCCTCATCAGTTTTTACCTGGAAAGTTGGATCTTCTTCTGCAAGTTTCGCTAAAGACATTCCTAGTTTATCAACATCGGCTTTGGTCTTAGGTTCTACAGCAATCCCAATTACAGGATCAGGAAACTCCATGCTTTCAAGAATAATCGGCGATTTTTCTGCAGAAAGAGTGTCTCCGGTTTTGATGTCCTTAAACCCTACTGCAGCTCCAATATCACCAGCTTCGATAAAATCGATTGAATTTTGCTTATTAGAGTGCATTTGATAAATTCTGGAAATACGTTCTTTGTTACCAGAACGATTATTCAGGACGTAAGAACCTGCGTCTAACCTCCCAGAATATGCGCGGAAAAATGCTAATCTACCCACAAAAGGATCTGTAGCAATTTTAAATGCCAATGCTGAAAAGGGTTCTTGTACGGACGGCTTACGAGAAATTTCGTTACCGCTGTCAGGATCTGTTCCTGAAATTGCTTCTTTATCTTCTGGTGAAGGCAAGTAACGGCAAACTGCATCAAGCAAAAATTGAACACCTTTATTTTTAAATGATGAACCACAAATCATAGGAATAATACTCATATCCTGAGTGGCTGCACGAAGTGCTTCATGGATTTCGTCAGGGCTTATGGAATCTGGATCTTCAAAAAACTTTTCTAAAAGATCTTCATCATACTCTGCTACTGCCTCTATTAATTCAGCACGATATTTTTCAACATCGGCTTTCATGTCTTCAGGAATAGCTACCTCATCAAACGTCGATCCGTAGTTTTCGTCGTGCCATACAATGGCTTTATTCGTAACCAGATCAACAATACCTTTAAAATCTTCCTCATCACCAATGTTAAGAACAATTGGCACTGCGTTTGATTTAAGCATTTCGCGAACTTGGGTACTAACATTCAAAAAGTTAGCTCCCTGGCGGTCCATCTTATTTACAAAACCAATACGAGGAACTTTATAGTTGTCTGCCAGTCTCCAGTTAGTTTCTGACTGAGGTTCTACACCATCAACAGCAGAAAATAAAAAAACCAATCCATCTAATACACGAAGGGATCGGTTTACTTCAACTGTGAAATCCACGTGACCAGGAGTGTCAATAATATTAAAATGATAGGGTTTGGAGTCTGCTGTGGTCTTTCCTTGATCTTGAGGAAAGTTCCAAGTACAGGTTGTCGCAGCAGAGGTAATTGTAATTCCCCTTTCTTGCTCTTGCTCCATCCAGTCCATGGTAGCTGCACCATCATGAACCTCTCCTATTTTATGACTAACCCCTGTATAAAAAAGTACGCGCTCGGTAGTTGTCGTTTTTCCGGCATCGATATGCGCTGCGATGCCTATATTTCTTGTGTATTTTAAATCTCTAGCCATGGCTGATAATCAGTGTGCGTTTTAGTTCTTAAAATCTAAAGTGTGAAAAGGCTTTGTTAGCTTCAGCCATTTTGTGGGTGTCTTGGCGCTTCTTCACGGCAGCACCTTCTTCCTTGGCGGCGGCTAAAACTTCATTAGCCAAACGTAAGGCCATTGATTTTTCATTTCGCTTTCTAGAAAAACTTATTAACCATTTCATCGCAAGTGATACTTTTCTATCCGGGCGTATTTGCATCGGAATTTGAAATGTAGCTCCACCTACTCTTCGGCTTCGCACTTCAACGTGGGGCATTACATTGGAGAGTCCTTCTTTCCAAATTTCTAATGCCGACTTTTCGTCGTCTTGTTTTCTTTCCTCAATAATATCAATGGCATCATAAAATATCTTGAAGGCGATAGATTTTTTTCCGTCCCACATTAAGTTATTTACAAAACGCGTTACTAATTGATCATTAAATTTAGGATCGGGCAGTAAGGGACGTTTTTTTGCTTGTTTTTTTCTCATGATTCAGTTGTAAAAGAAATTACCTTTATTTTTTGGGTCTTTTGGCACCGTATTTTGAGCGTCTCTGTAAACGTCCTTCCACTCCGGCAGTATCCAGCGCACCACGAACTATGTGGTAACGGACCCCCGGCAAATCTTTAACTCTTCCGCCACGTACCAATACTATCGAGTGCTCTTGGAGGTTGTGTCCTTCTCCGGGTATGTATGCATTGACTTCCTTTCCGTTAGTCAATCGAACACGCGCTACTTTACGCATCGCTGAGTTCGGTTTTTTGGGAGTTGTCGTGTAAACACGAGTACAAACTCCACGTCGTTGTGGACACGAATCCAAAGCAGCCGATTTACTCTTCTTGGTAATCGTAACTCTTCCTTTTCGTACTAATTGTGCAATAGTTGGCATAAAATATATCTAATTCCCCATTTTTATGGGCGTGCAAATGTAGAATATTTTTTTGTGGATTCAAACCCTTCAAATGTAAAATTTTAACAATTCTTTAAAAAAAACCTAGGGCTTAGGGTTTTTAGAGAAAAAGAACATTTAGATTTCTCTTCTCACCAAAATTTTAGCACTCATTTTAACCAAATTTATTTAGTAAATAAATCTTACTGTTCTTACTAATTCATAGGTCAAAAACATCAAAAACTACTTTGAATCTAGTATTGAGCATCTTGAGACATTTTTGAAAAACAAAAAGGGAGACTTTAAAAATATCGACTACCTCAAAAAATTAGTCCGGTTTATGGATGAATTAACTTGAGAAAAATTTCATCGAATTTTTTTACATAAAAATTAATACATTTAGCAAAAAAATTGGATGAAAAAGTACTTACTTTTGCTGACTCTACATGCCTTTTACTTTACCTCTTTTGCTCAAAAAGGCCCACCAATAGGCACAAACGGAGTACGTTCTGACAGTCGGCTTTCAGATCTTTTTGAAAACATAAAAAACCGAGTTGAAGATCAAAAAACTTCCGTAGATCAAATCAAAGGAAGTCCTTACTTTGATGAATCTTTTAAATTGGCTGAGGTTGAATATTTTGGAAAAATACTCAAGGATCAGATTTACTTGCGCTACAATGCATACAGCGATGAAATGGAGATGGTAAGTAATCCCCAATTAAAGAATTCCGAAACCATACTAATTAAAAATAATAAAGTTGCTTGTACTATTGGCGAAAACGCTTATCATTATCTAGGTTATGTCGATGAAAATGAAACTCCAGCAGTGGGTTATGTTTTGGAACTTTTTAAAGGTGAAAAACTATCATTTTACGAGAGAAATGAAAAAGTTTACATGGGAGCAACGCAAGCGAGAACATCGCTTGAAAGATCCTTTCCTGCACGTTTTGTAGACAAAAAAAAGTTTTATTTTTCTATTGAAAATGGCTCTTTAAAAGAAGTTAAGTTAAATAAAAAGAAAGTTAGTAACACACTAAAAGCCTACGATGAAGATGTTAAAAACTACATTTCTGCTTCCAAAACAAAGCTTAAAAGCAAAGAAGATGTGCTTCAACTCCTCAATTTTATTGAGAAAAACTAGGAATCCTTTGAGGATATGAATTTCTTTTTTGATCTCAATTTGTAGTTCGTAAACAGATCGTATCCATTAACTACAGCGTTTTTTTTTGCTAATTTTTAGATTTTTTTAACATTTATTAACTATAATTATTACTTTTGAGGCACTTAAAAAAATTTATAATGAAACATTCAATCTATTTTATGGCTTTGATCATGTGCATTCAAGTTGCATTTGCTCAGAGCACTATTACAGGTAACGTTACTGATGATCTAGGTGTTCCACTTCCGGGTGCAACGATCCT
>JAQWHT010000029.1 GCA_029249225.1 Flavobacteriaceae bacterium | reverse complement strand
ACTCTTTTTATTGATAAGACCAGTGTAATATTATCAAGATGATGAAATTGTAGTGGAAGCATCAGAGCGTACTGTAATTCAGACTGTATTTAATGTAAACTACGACCAAGTTCAAGAACTTGAACCTGGTCATGCCCTTATCAATAAAAAGAGTGGAGGTACTTCTATCAAAAAGATTTTAGAGCCTGAGGAAAAAAGAGCTTGTTCTTTTGAAAGAATTTATTTTTCGAGAGGGAGTGACGCAGAAATTTATCAAGAACGTAAAGATTTAGGAAAAGCACTTTTTCCTTTAGTACACAAAGCAATCGATGGTGATCTGGAAAACACAGTATTTTCATTCATCCCTAATACAGCTGAGACTTCTTTTTATGGTCTTATTGGAGCAGTACAAGATCATGTTAGAGATACTTTACAAACTGCACTTTTTAAATCGGATAAACCTGATGTGGAAGCGTTGTCAAAACTTTTAGCATTAAAACCGAGAATTGAAAAAATTGCGATTAAAGATGCAAAGCTTCGAACCTTTATAACCGAAGATAGCGACCGAGATGATTTGGTTGCCCACGTTTATGACATTACCTATGGAGTTGTAAAACCCTCAGATAACTTAGTTATTATAGACGACAGTATTGTAAGAGGGACAACACTTCAAAAAAGCATTCTCAGAATGTTAGATCGACTTGGACCAAAGAAAATTGTTGTGGTTTCAAGTGCACCTCAAATCCGATATCCGGATTGTTACGGTATAGACATGGCAAAGTTGGAAGAATTCATAGCTTTTCGTGCAGCACTTTCGTTACTTCAACAAGATGGGGTTTATGAAGAAGTTGTTCAGTCAGTATATGATAGTTGTAAGCAAAGTGTTGAAAACAAAGAGTCTACACCGCCCAATCATGTTAAAAGGATCTATGAACGCTATTCAAATGATCAAATCTCAAAAAAGATCTCCGTGTTACTAAAAAACGACAGCATTAAGGCTGAAGTTGAAGTAATTTTCCAAACAGTAGAAGGTCTTCATAAAGCATGTCCAAAAAATCTTGGAGACTGGTACTTCACAGGAGACTATCCTACTCCCGGAGGATGTAGAGTCGTAAATCAGGCTTTTTTAAATTTTGTAGAAAAGAACAACAAAAGAGCGTACTAAGCACTTAAACTATAAAAAACGAACTTAAACGAATTAATTCATTGTTAAGCTTTACTTAGTCCATATTTGGTATACCAGAACATAAGTAGGTTAAGTTCATGGTAAGATTTGGGGCAAAAAGGAGGAATTTATTCCTCCTTTTTATTTTTAACTATATTTCTAAATTAATTACTCCCTTCAAAAACTCATTATCTAATAAAATGACTTTTAAACGAAGTTATCCTTCTTCTTTTGCAAGGAAGAATACATTTACATCACCTGAACATAAGTAGGTTAAGTTCATGGTAAGATTTGGGGCAAAAAGGAGGAATTTATTCCTCCTTTTTATTTTTAGTTACTTTATTAAATACCTTTCTCGTAAAGAGATCCAACTTTATTCCAGTCAATAACATTAAAGAACGCGTTGATATAATCTGGACGTCTGTTTTGATAATTCAAGTAGTAAGCATGTTCCCATACATCAAGACCCAATATAGGTAAGCCTCCACATCCAATACCTGGCATCAAAGGATTGTCCTGATTTGCAGTTGCACAAACGTTCACACTTCCATCAGCATGAACACAAAGCCATGCCCAGCCTGATCCGAATTGAGTCGCTGCTGCATTCGCAAAAGCTATTTTGAAATCTTCAAAACTTCCAAATTCAGCGTCAATTGCTGTAGCTAATTTTCCTGAAGGAAGCCCACCTCCATCGGGTGACATAACCTCCCAAAAAAGACAATGATTATAGAATCCTCCACCATTGTTTCGAACAGCTTTGTTTTCAGGATCTAAATTGTTTAGAATGAATTCAATAGATTCACCTTCCAGGGGAGTGCCTGCGATCGCACTGTTCAGTTTAGTTGTGTAACCATTGTGATGTTTACTGTGGTGAATCTCCATTGTACGTGCATCAATATGGGGCTCTAAGGCATCGTGTGCATATGATAGAGCGGGTAATTCAAAAGCCATAATTTTTTATTTAAATGTTTACGCAAAATTAAAATTTCTTTTCTGAATAGGGGAACTAAGTTTTGAAAAGCATTACTTTTAATAAGGGATCCATTTTCATGAGTCAATCCAACTTTCATATTATTAATGCAGCTGCAGGATCAGGTAAAACCTATACCCTTGTTTTATACTACTTAAAGGAACTACTTGGATCAAAAAACCAACGCCCTTACAGGCAAATGCTCGCACTTACATTTACTAATAAAGCTGTAAATGAAATGAAAGGAAGAATTTTAGAAGCCTTAAATGACCTGTCTAAAATAACCCCAAAAGGCATCGAATTAAAGCAACAGCTAGTTCTTGAACTTCAAATTGATGGAAAAGAGTTAACCCAAAGGGCCGAAAAAGCATTACGCAATATAGTCCTTGAGTACGGAAGTTTTGATGTCATTACACTTGATAAATTTACCCATAGAATTGTTCGAACTTTTGCCAAGGAATTTGAACTGCCTCAAGGATTTGAGGTTGAAATTGATTCCAAAAGTATTCTAGAACAGGTGGTACGATCAATCATTGATCAAATTGGCAAAAATGAGTTTATTACTCAATTGCTTCTCGAATTAAGCTTGTCAAAAGTAAGGCAAGGAATGAGCTGGGATGTACAAGCAGATTTGGATGATTTTGCTGCTTTATTGCTCAATGAAAATGATCGAATCCCTTTAGCAGATCTTAAGCAAAAAAATAGGGATGCCCACAGCAGAGATCAAGCGCAACTGAAAAGAACATTAAAAGACACGTTACAAAAAATAAACAATCTTAAGTCTGAATTTTCTCTGCTACTGGAAGCAAAGCATCTTGAGCCTGAGGATTTCACTCGTCAAATCCTACATAAACATCTTGACCTTCTGGGTCAAGGAGCTTTTAATAAATGTTATGGAAATCAACTAGAGATGATGTTGAAAGGAGAAGCTCCCTTGTATAAAAAAAACACTGAGTCCTCAAAAAAACAAACGATTGATCATTTGCTCCCTCAATTCCTCTCTTTGTTTTTGAGAATTAAAAAAGAGGTTGGCTTTTATTTACTTATCGATAAAACACTTAAATATTGGACCCCAAGATTAATTTTACAACAAATTGAACAAGGCTTAGAATCACTGCAAAAAGAAAGAGAAATTCAACTTCTAGGAGAGTTCAACCATAAAATTAGTTCTTTGGTTCAAGCTGAAGATGCACCATACATATATGCTCGTCTAGGAGAACGCTATAAACATTATTATATAGATGAATTCCAAGATACCTCCTCACTCCAATGGTCCAATTTAATTCCATTGATTGGGAACGCACTGGAATCTGAATCTTTATCTGGTGAGAGAGGTTCACTAGTATTAGTTGGTGATCCAAAGCAAGCGATTTATCGATGGAGAGGAGGTGATATCATGCAATTTATTGAACTGTTAAAAAAAGAATCAAAACCCTTTCAAGTTGAACCTCAGTTAAAACGCCTGGGAGTAAATTATCGATCTGATAGTGAAATTGTTTCGTTCAACAATAATTTTTTTTCCCACTTGACTTCAATATTGGCGACAGAAGAAATTAAGTCAATCTACGGTGATGAAAGTCAACAACAGTTCACAAATAAAGGAGGATATGTCCAGATCAAAGCGATTCCCCGTGGAGGCAATAAGGAAGACAAAATCCCTATCTATGTTGCTGAGACCATCAAAGTTGTCTCGCAGGCAAAGCGCCAAAATTTTGAAGATAAAGAAATTGCAGTACTGGTTCGTGTAAAAAAACAAGCAGAAGCTATTGCTGAAGGGTTGAATTCACAAGGGTATAATATTCTTTCTTCTGATTCACTAGTGGTAAGTCGCAACAGTCAGGTTCAAACCATATTGGCCGTTTTAAAACTTTTGATGAGGCCTAATAGCAGTGCTCAGCATAAGATTATTTTTGATCAATTTTGGGAATCTCAATCGAGTAAAAAGGGGGAGTATCACCTCTTGGTTAGTGATTTAATTCATCTTCCTTCTTTTGAATTCTTTAAGCAGCTGAACCAACTTGCTGGATCGTGTTGCAGACTAAGAGAATTTACTGGCCTGCAGTTGGTTGAATCAGTAGATCGTGTCATTACTTCTTTTCCTTTTCTGGACTCAAACAATTGCTTTGTATTCACTTTTTTAGAAGATGTCTTTGAGTTTTCCAGGCAAAAAGGGGGGTCACTCTCAGATTATTTATTGCATTGGGAGTCTCAATCTGAAAATTTACGGATAACAGCTCCAGAAAGTATCAATGCAATTCGTGTTATGACTATTCATCAGGCAAAGGGGTTAGAATTTCCTGTAGTGATTCTGCCTTTTATGGATACTCCACTTCGTCCTAATGTTAAAGAGAAGATTTGGTATTCATTTCAAAATTCAACACTCGCAGCTGTCCAGTGGGGTTGGTTTAACTTCTCAAATGAATTACGTCTTTGTGGCAACGATGCAGAAGCGCTTTATCAGGAATATTTACTGGCCAAAAAACTGGATGCATTAAACGTTCTTTATGTAGCTTTAACAAGACCTAAAAATCAACTTTACATCATAACTCAAGCAGTTAAGGAAGGGCAAATTAAAACCTATTCAGATCTGTTTGCATCATTTGTTCATACCCATCAAAAAAAGTTAGATGAAAATTCAGTTTTTGAATTGGGAATTCCTCAACCTGTTAAACCCTCAATTCAAAATAGAACAAATGACAACGAACTTAAAATTGACATCGGCATTTCCAATAGATGGAAAGAGCATTTGATAGTTCCTTCAAGTTTCTCTGATAAGGTCTTAGATGCTCAAGAAAAAGGGTTAATGTTACACGAAATTTTAGCAAGAATTACGGATAAGGAGATATTTACAGAAGTTTTGGAAGAAGAGTTTAACTCTAGGTCAGTAGCAGTGTCTACCCGGCAAGAGTTGAAAAAAACACTTGATCTGATTATTACGCACCCACAGTTAAAAGAATATTTTGAAGGGAATGACAAGGTGTTTTGTGAACAAGAGATTCTTATTCCTAATAGGCCAACTTTACGTCCGGACAGGGTTAATGTTTCCAGTGATGGAAGTGCTACTATTTTAGATTATAAAACAGGCTCCCCCAAAACTGAAGATCAAAAACAAATTGAGAGCTACGAAGATGCCTTGATTCAGTTGGGGTATCTAAAAGTGGAATCTAAATTGGTGTACATAAATAAAAAAATTGATGTGATTTCAAATAGATACAGCACCTAGATTTATGATTGCTCAAATAAAATAAAACAAACCATTATTGGAAATTTAGCTAATGCAAACTTTTTTAACTGACATAGCGAAAAAAATAATTGACTCAAATCAAGATCTGAGTCAGGTCAAGATTGTTGTTCCTAGCATAAGAGCGATCAAATTTTTAAAAAAAGCACTGGAGAATGAAATATCAGGACCCACTTTAGCTCCAAAAATAGTTAGTATCGAACAATTTATTAATGAACTTTCAGCAATTAATAAAGTTTCAAATCTTGATCTTCTTTTTATATTTTATAAAGTCTATCAGGAGCATACCCCTGAGAAAGAGCAAAATCCCTTAAATCAATTTTTAAATTGGGCACCAGCTCTTCTTCAAGAGTTCAATGAGATAGATGTTCAGTTAGTTGATGCCAATTCTATTTTCAGTTTTATGGGTGCAGTTGAACAAATCGAGCAGTGGGAACCTAAAAAAATGGGTGATTTAAGCAAGCAGTTTTTTAAATTTCAAGAAAGGGTTCCGATCTATTATAATAAATTATATAAAGTACTTCAGAGTCAACAACTCGGCTATTCTGGTCTTCAATACCGAGAGGCAACCCAAAACCTTGGGCACTATATACAACCTTCACTTCCTTTCCATTATTTCATAGGATTTAACGCTCTAACCAAAGCCGAGGAAGTTATCATTCAAGAATTAATTGCTGAGGAAAAGGCTACTGTTTTATGGGACTTAGACCAATACTTTTATGAAGAACCGTCTCATAGCACAAGTTATTTTATTAAAAATTATATCAAAGAATGGGCTTTTTTAAAACAAGAGTTCACTTCTCAATTTTCCAATTTCTTTTCGAAAAACAAAAAAATTGAGATAATAAATGTCAGTAAAAACCTCTTACAGGCTAAGGCTGCTGCTCAACTTGCCGTTGAGACCTATAGAGAGTTCCCAAACGATTCCATTGTACTTGTATTAGGAGATGAGGGACTCTTGCATCCTGTGTTGACTTACATCACTTCAACAGAGGTTCCCTGGAATGTGTCAATGGGGTATCCTTTTAAAAATTTTGGGATAGTTACGTTTTTTGTAAAACTCTTTGAGCTATTAAAAACAGATACAGAGGGAAGTTTTTCTCTTTCAACTGTAAACTCATTACTTGAAAACAATGACGTTTTATCATTCATAGAAACTTCAGGACTTCCAATTAAAAAAATTGTCAAGCGGCAGCAGGCTCTTCGAAGCTCAAGTTTAAGTAATAACCTAGTCTTAGGAAAATCTAGTGCAGGAGACCTTATATTTAGTCCTTTTGAAACACCCGTTCTTTTTTTAGAAAGGATGCTAAGGCTTTCTGAAATGATAAAAGATCATTTAATTTTAAAAAACTCTTCTACTCTCGAAATCCACTGTTTAACAAAAATAAGTAAGCTGTGGAATAAAGCACTGACATTATCACTTTCCAATCCTGAATTAAGAAAACTTCAAGATATTGAGTTGGTATTTTTAAAGCTGTTAGATAAAGAGACCTTAGATTTTTCTGGTGATCCTTTTGCTGGTATTCAGATAATGGGTGTATTAGAAACGCGTGTTTTAGATTTTGATCATGTTATAGTGACTCATCTAAATGAGGGGATTTTACCATTAGGCAAAACACCTTTCTCATGGATTCCTTTTGACGTGCGAAAAAAGTATGGATTGAATACCTTCATTGAACAAGATCATCTTTATGCATATCACTTTTTTAGGCTATTACAACGTGCAAAAAGAATAAGTTTGATCTATAATGAGTCAGCTGAAGGACTCTTTTCTGCTGAAAAGAGTCGATTCTTGATTCAGCTAGAGTATTTTAAAAGACCAAATCACAAACTCAGGTTCAAATATTTAAGCTCTCAACTGGAAGCCCAAAAAAAAGATTTAAAAAAAGCGATTAAAACCTCTGCAGTTATTCGTCAATTGAAAGAAGTTGGTATTCAAGGGTTTTCCCCCTCTTCACTCGTACAATATATTCGTGATCCTTATCTTTTTTATGAGCAACGACTTTTAAAAATTGAACCAGATGACACATTTGAAATGGAAATCAATGCAGCTGAAAAAGGAACCCTGATTCATGAAGTTTTAGAGCGTTTATATCAACCCTACATAGACCAAATTTTAACAGAAAAGGACTATGAGGGGATGTTAAAAATACTTCCCAAAATAGTAGATTCAAGTTTTAAAAAGCAAGAGCATAGAGAATCACTTTATGTAGGGAAAAACTACCTGATTTTTGAGGTAACAACACGTGTGATTAAGGAATTTTTAGAAAAAGAAAGAGATTTTATTAAAAAGGGTAATACACTGGTGATTAAGACACTAGAGAGTCAATTTTATGAGGCTGTTTTTGTTCCTGAATTAAATCAAAAAATTTTCCTGAAAGGAACAGTAGATCGAATTGACACTTTAAATGGGGTCACTCGTATTGTTGATTATAAAACTGGAAATATAACTTCATCGGATATGAGTTTTGATAGCTGGGAAGAGCTGATAACAGTTCCTAATAAAGGAGCCCTCTTTCAGGTAATGCTTTATGCGTATGCTTTAAAAAATAATTTTACTACTACTACCATTAATGCAGGAGTAATTCCACTTAAAAACTTTGATAATACCTTTTTAGGAGTTCATCAAAAAAAGGAAAGAAATAAGCAACCCCTTTTAATTGACTCAATGGATTTAAATTGTTTTGAAAATGTACTTTTCAAATTGTTAATCGAAATATTTAATGTCCAAAAACCGTTTGAACAAATTCCGATCAAAGGTTAAAGGAGGTTGATTGTGTATAAATTCAGTCATTTTTATTTAAATTAGCTATAAGTTTTCTTCGACTATTTTTTTATGAGTAAAAAAAACGATTTTGATAAAATTGACAAAAATAAGGACGGGTATATCTCTAGAGAAGAATATGCTGAGGCCAGTAAGTCTGCCGGTATTGAAAAAGAAAAGTTAAATTGGTTTTTAAGACTGATTACTTTAGGTGACCGATTTGATATTAAAGATTTTTGGGACCGAGTTAAAAAATCTATAGTAGAGTTTATTATTCTAGTATTTGGGGTAACAGTTTCTTTTGGAATTGAGCAACAAGGAGGAGTGTCTGAAAATCGAGAAGATGGGATTGAAAATTTGAATAATTTAAGACAAGAAGTAGATTCAATAATAGTTTATACCGATGAGTATACAGAGAACTTGAAATGGGTTAGGGATATTTTTAATGAACAATACTTAAGATGGGATGAGGATCTGGATAGCGTATTTGTTCAATATATTGAAGACGTTGAAGATTATATTCCCCCCATGGCTATGTTTGGTAATAGAAATCCTTTTAATCCTCCAAGAGTAAATTTTGACGCGATTAAATTGGACGGTACATTTCGACTTTTGCCAAGAGAAGTAGGATTAAAAATGACCAATATTTATGATGGAGTTGAATTAGGTTATTTGATGGAGAATACTGGAAAAATTGAAGAGCGTTTTGTAAACCAATTTACAGACCGAATAGCAAATAATTGGGTAAGGGATCTGCCATGGGTCGACATTGATGACATTGATTTTTGGATAGAGAATAGAGATTATATTCAAAAAGATAATTTTGTAAAATACATTTTATATAAAAGATTAGACCTGTGGGAGTGGCAAGTTTTTTCTCAGCTAGATACATACAAAACAGATTTAATTAAGAGTGGAGAAATGCTAGATTCTGTTATAGCAGTTAGAGAGAGCGAATATGAATTTATTTGGTGGGTAATTAACCCCAAAGACTAGAGCTCCTTATTTAGCGATCAGTTCTGCGACCAACTTTCCTGATATAAGAGCTGGAGGTACTCCTGGACCTGGAACCGTAAGTTGTCCAGTAAAAAATAATCCAGTTACTTTTTTGCTTATCAACTTGGGCCTCATAAAGGCTGTTTGAAGCAAGGTGTTTGCCAAACCGTAGGCATTTCCTTTATAAGAATTATAGTCTTCTACAAAGTCATTAACACAGAAAGATTCTGTGAACTCTATATGTTTTGTTAACTCTTGACCTGTAAGTTTTTCTAGACGAGCCATTACTAAATCAAAATAACGAGATCTTAATTCAGGGGTGTCTTCAATACCGGGTGCAATTGGGATTAATAAAAAACAAGCTTCTTTTCCATCAGGAGCCATAGAGGGATCAGAAACGGATGGGAAATTAGCATAAAAAAGAGGGTCTTCTGGCCATTTAGGAGTGTCGTAAATAGCTTGAGCGTGAAGATCGAAATCAACATCAAAAAAGAGGTTGTGATGAAAGACTTGTTCTACTTTTTTGTCTAAGCCAACGTAAAATAATAACGAAGAAGGTGCAAAAACTTTTTTATCCCAATAGGCCTCACTGTAAGCACGATAATTTTGATCCAAAAGGGTTTCTGTATGATGGTAGTCGGCTCCTGAAAGTACTACATCGGCACTGATGAATTCTCCGTTTACTTCAATTCCCTGAGCCTTACCCTGATCATCTACTTGAATTTTTTCAACAATAGCATCTGTATGGAATTTTACTCCTAATGATTCTGCAATACTAACCATTCCTTCAACAATACTATACATTCCATTTTTGGGATGCCAAGTGCCCAAACCAAAATCTGCCCAATTCATAAAATTGTAAAAAGAGGGAGTGTTTGAGGGTTTCGCACCGAGGAAGAGCACTGGAAATTGTAAAATTTGTCTAAGCTTAGGACTCTTAAATTCCTTTTGAACATCCTTTTTAATGTTACTTAAAAAGTAATTTATTTTACGAATGGTTACAGGGGTAACAAGTTCTAATGGAGAAATTCCTGGCCGATGAACTAAATCTTTGATTGCGATATCATAGTTTTCTTTCGCAGAAGACATAAAACGCTCTAATTTTTTTCTGCTTCCTGTTTCCTCTTTTTCAAAAACAGCATATATTTTTTCTAATGAGTCTCCAATTGGGATGGATTCGTTTTTACCAAAGACCACTTGATATCCTGGATCTAATCTCTCTAGTTCATATAAATCACTCGTAGTTTTTCCAAAGTCGTTATAAAAAGATTCAAAGACATCTGGCATCCAGTACCAAGAGGGACCCATATCAAACGTAAAGCCGTTTTTTTTAAGCTGTCTCGCCCTACCTCCTAGGGTGCTGTTTTTTTCAAAAACATGAACCTCGAAGTTTTCTTTTGCTAAATAAGAAGCGGCTGAGAGCGAAGAAAAGCCCGAGCCAATTATGGCAATTTTCTTTTTCATAACAACACAAAGATAACCCAAATTAAAGGGTTAAAAAGAAATTATTAGCAGTGGATTGATTTTATTTTGTTGCCCATTCTATTCCTCGAGTCATCAGCGCCCATGCTTCAGGAATTTCAAATACATCTTCGGAATGCCCCAGCGCAGAGTAAAACACCTTTCCTTTGCCGTATTTTTTTTTCCATACAACAGGCATTTCTACTCCTTCTATCCAAGGGTCGTGTTCTCCACTAAATTTTGTGGTGGCAAGGATTTCAATCATCGGATCTATGTGCATATAATATTGTTCTGTTTTGAGTTTGAAATCACCAATACCTGAGGTAATGGGATCCGCGGTATCTGAAATAGTTACTCCATATTGAACCTGTCCGCCAGGATGTTTTACAAATTGACCTCCAATCATATATTGATATTCAGTATCATCTCTAAAGGAGTCACCCAATCCACCATGACATCCTGCTAATCCTACACCACTGGCAATTGCCTTTCTTAATCCCGCAGATTCTCTTCCTTTCATTTTACTCATCGTAATGTGTTGGATGATTAGATCTACTGATTCCATTAAGGCAGTGTCGGTGTAAGACGATGTGCTCTGTGAGAGTGTTACATTGGCATTTTGTTCTTCAAGCCATGAGGCTATTTTTTTTGCAAACACCTCAGGCTGATGTCCTTGCCAACCTCCGTAAACAATAAGAATATTTTTCCCCTCAACTGAGCTTTGAGCTTTGGTTGAGAATGTGACAATACAAAAAAGTAATACAGATACTAGGGTTATTTTTTTCATGGATGAATTTTTTACTACCAAGAAGCAATTTAGTTAAAAAAAGTAAAGTGGATTACTTTTTAGAATTGTGGATTTCTTCAACAAATGAAGCGCTGATAATCCCTGTTGGAATTGCAACTATTCCTATACCTACTAATGAAATTATTGAGGCAAAAATTTTACCCCACACAGTTACTGGAACCACGTCTCCGTAACCTACAGTTGCGAGTGAAACAGTTGCCCACCAAATAGAAGAAGTAATGCTTGAAAAAACCTCTGGTTGAGCTTTATTTTCTAAAAAGTAGATGGCTGAGGCAGAAAAAAGTATCGTTAAAACAGAGAGGAATAATGTGAATTTAAGTTCATTCCTAACAGCTGAAAGTGCTTTTATAAATAATTTTAAAGACTCACTATCTCTCCCTAACTTAAAGACTCTAGTGAGTCTGAACAAACGAAGAATTCTGAAAAAACGACCGTCTAAGAGTACAAATTGTTTTAAATAGAAGGGAAGTATAGAAATCAAATCTATGAATCCAAAAAAACTAAAGACATAGTTTTTGACACCTACCCATTGATTTTCTTTATAGCTCGTCACTATCCTGTAAATGTATTCGAATGAAAAAATTAAAATTGAAATGAGTTCAAAATAATAGAACGCTTTAGAAAATTCAATTTGAATAAATTCATGGGACTCTAATACCATTGCAATTATGTTTCCTATGATTAAAACATAGATAAACATATCAAACCGATTAATTTTTTTCATTATTGGCTGTTTTAAGAAAATTCAAAATACAAACTTTTTTACTATATAAATAATTAATCCAATATTTATAACTAGTTGAATTACAAATAGATAAATTATAATTTAATGAATAAAGAGGGATTTAGTAGGTTTAATTAAAAAAAAAACTCTTTAAAATCTCATTTTGTGTAACTTATTTTATATATCTTTAAACAAGTTTAAATTCAATTTGGTTTCAAACGTCTCTGCCAGATTACTTCCATAAGTTAAATTCTAAAATCCAAAGCAGAGACGTTTTTCTTTTTCTTATTCTGATTTTCCCTCAAAATTTCGTCTATATTAGAGTCTCAAGATTATCATATATTTTAAGATGTCTCCAGTTACAACCTTAACTCTTTTCTCTTTCCGAAAACATAAATTTTGGGCATTCAAGCAAATGGGTATTGTAGGATTCCAAATGAAGTCTGTTACTGGACTTCAATTTTATAAGTTCCTTGGAACAGGTGGAGGTCAGGGATTCAGTTTAAGACCCGATTTTTCAACCTATGCATTCTTAGGTGTTTGGGATGACAAATTAAATTATCAAAAATGCCTTGATGAACATCCTATTTTTCTGGAATATAGAAAGAAGTCAGATACACAAAGAGAATTAATTTTAAAAGCAGTAAAAAGTCATGGTAAGTGGAGTGGTACAAACCCATTTAAAACCCAGCAAGTCGATCATGATGCTCAGGAAGCTAAAAACTATAAAGCAGTTGTAATAACAAGAGCTACGTTACGATGGAATCGCCTATATTCTTTCTGGAGGGCAGTACCTGCAGCAAGCAAGGCAATTAATAATGCACAAGGCGTTTCTTATTACAAAGGAATTGGAGAATGGCCTTTCATTCAACAGGCTACAGTGAGTATTTGGGATAGTTTTGAAGCGGTAAATACCTTCGCTTATAAAGGAAAGCAACATGCTAAAATTGTTAAAGAAACACGTGAAAAAAAATGGTATAAAGAGGATCTTTTTTCAAGATTTTATCTAGTTTCTGACACTATCAACAAATCAATTACATGAATCATGCTGTAGTAATAGGAGCAGGTATAGCAGGTTTAGCCACTAGTATTCGACTGGTAGTTAAAGGATATAGCGTAGAAGTCTTTGAAGCCAACAGTTATCCGGGGGGGAAGTTGTCTGCTTTCAAAGTTGATGGGTATCGATTTGATGCAGGCCCATCCTTGTTTACCATGCCTCATTTTGTAACCCAACTTTTTGAAATGGCTGGGGTGGACCCCAAAGAGCATTTTGACTTCAAGAGAAAGAAGGTTGCGTGTCATTACTTTTGGTCTGACCAAAAAAAATTTAAGGCATACGCTGATCGTGATTTATTTATGCAAGAAATACAAAATGTTTTTGATGAGCCAAAAGAGACGGTTGAGAAGTACTTAAAAAAGGCGCAAAAAAAATACGATTTGACTCACACTCTTTTTTTAGAAAAGTCACTGCATAAATTGAAAACATATCTTTCTTCAGCGACACTAAAAGCGATTGTCAATCTTAATGTGCTTGAGCTACCAAAAAGCTTACATCAAGTAAATCAGGATACCTTTTCCTCCCCACATTTGATTCAACTTTTTGATCGCTATGCTACTTACAACGGTTCTGACCCATTTCAAACATCTGGAATAATGACTTTAATTCAGCATTTGGAAGGTCACTATGGAACTTTTGTCCCAACAAAGGGGATGGTATCTATTACACAGGCGCTTTATGATCTAGCTTTAAATCTAGGTGTTAAATTCCGTTTTAATTTCCCAGTTACTGAGATTAAAGTCGGATCAAAGGGAGTCGAAGGGGTATGTGCTGAGTCAGAATTCTTTAAAGCAAATGTAGTGGTTTCAAATATGGATATTTACCCTACATACAAAAGATTATTGCCTCAGCTAAAACCACCAAAGAGGACGTTAAGCCAAGAACGGTCTAGTTCTGCAATTATATTTTATTGGGGAATTGAAAATTCTTTTGATGCATTGGATCTGCATAACATTTTTTTTTCTGACGATTATCAAAAGGAGTTCAAAGCTATTTTTGAACATCAAACGGTTTGTGATGACCCTACTATTTATATTAATATAACCTCTAAAGATGTGCCTAGTGACGCACCTGAAGGTTGTGAAAACTGGTTTGTTATGATAAATACACCTGCAGACCACGGACAAGATTGGGACATTATGGTAAACAAGCTAAGAGAAGTTGTAATTTCAAGACTGTCAAAAGAGCTAGGCACACCAATCGAACCCCTAATTGCGTGTGAAGAGGTACTCACTCCTCCTTTAATTCAAGAAAAAACGCAATCACATCTCGGGGCTCTTTATGGTGCATCAAGTAACAGTTCAATGGCAGCTTTTTTACGCCACCCAAATTTTTCCAATCGTATAAAAAACCTTTATTTTTGTGGTGGGAGCGTACACCCAGGAGGAGGAATTCCTTTGTGTCTTCTCTCTGCTAAAATTGTTGACGAACTGATTCCGAAAGCGAGTTAATGAATGATAATACGCTTCTTACAAAACAAAATTTATCCATTTTTTTTATTTGGTTGTTTCATGTATCCGGGATTATGGGCATTATCTACAGTGATGCCTCTTGGTTTATTGGAGCTACGCCTGTTAACTTAATGCTTAGTTTCTTTTTGCTTTTGATCAACACAAAATTGGATAAGAAAACCTTACTCATGATTATGGGATGTTTTATCGTTGGTATGGTAGCTGAAATAGTAGGGGTTCGGTATGGGTTTCTATTTGGAGAGTATACCTACGGCTCAGTTTTAGGGGTCCAGCTGATGGAGGTTCCTTTGCTTATTGGGGTTAACTGGTGCATCTTAGTTTTTATCACCGGTAGTATTGCTCAATTTTTCACAGATTCTTTTTGGATCAAATCCCTAGTTGGTGTGGGATTGATGTTGAGTTTGGATTTAGTTATGGAGCCCATTGCACCAGTTTTAGATTTCTGGACATTTGCTGAAGGGGTAGCATCTTTTCATAACTATGTTGGTTGGTCTTTAGTAGCACTTCCACTTCAAATGGGATTTCATCAATGGAATATTAAAGTTGAAGGAGCTTATCCTTTTCATCTCTACATTCTTCAATTTTTATTCTTTACCATACTTTTAATTAAAATCAATTCAATTGGGATCTAAATGGAGCAGCTGATCAAACAAAACTTTATAATTTTTATTCTATTCATTTTACTTGTCTCTTGTGAAAGTAAACAAAACAAGCAAGGTTTTACCTCGTCTGATACAACTCTGATCGTACGAGATTCACTGAATTCGCCTCAGCTTGATTTAATTGCCTATCCAGAGGAGTTTTTAGCCGCCTTTGAGTTAGTAGAATGGGAAGGGTTTAAAAAGCTACACCAATCTATGGAACGCTTAAAAGAATTAAATTTTGAGGGGATAGAGGTTGATTTGATTGCACTCTCAAGTTATATAAAGAACTTACGTTCAGATCCATTACCAAGAAAACTCGAAATTCCTCAAATCAAAAGCCGATTAAAAGTATTAGAAATGCAGGTGACAAAGGCACGTTACTTTACTCGACATTACAAATCAGACTCTCTTGTTCCTGCTTTAGATTTGTTGTACAAACATTACAACAGTTTTGTGCTGAGAATGATCGCACTTGAAAATGAAAATCAAGAATTTATCTCTGAAGAGATTCCTGAAACAGTAGAGTAATAAGAATCTACTTTTTTATCAACCAGATTAGACACCCATTCTTGGTTTTGAGCAATTGCGTCTTCAAGATGAACTGTATGTTTTGATAAACTCAAATTTCTATCTTCAAATCGTTCCAATTCTAGATACATTTCTAACAAGTCCTGATCAGCACGTAAACACTTCTCAATAGCAGTTGCTTTGAGGGTGTCAATTGTAGATATTAACAATTGATCAAAATTAAATCTGCTGACCACTAAGTCATCTGAGGTCATTCCCAAGCGTTGAAGCTCACCTAATATATCTTGGAAGAAACGATTTCTCAGGAGCCCTTGTTGATTTAAAAAGCGTTTCTTTTCTGAACTAATCGCATGGTCTGAAGCCTTAAAATACCCAAGTTTTGAGTTTTTCATACGCGTTAGAATTTTTTCTAAAACTGCGATATATTGATTTTGCTTTGACATAAATTATTCAATAACAATATACCTAAATGCATAACTGCTGGTTGCATAAGACAGAATTTATATCAACAAATTATTAACCTGGTATTTGAAACCTGTTTTTTGTTGAATTTTCACAGCCTCAATTTGACGCATCAAGATTGGATTTTGTTCAGAAAATACTGGGACTGAAAGTTTATACTTTTTTGCCATTTTGAGATAATAGTCTCTCCTTTTGGGATGGTGTGGACTGACTAAGTTGAAAACACCTTCAACTGTTGGAGTAGTTAATAGCTTATAAATACCTTCCACTGCATCTTTTTGATCAACAAAATTAATGATTCCATCAGGATTGGGAATTATTTTTTTGTGTAATTGAAAAATTGGATTTCTATCCTTTCCTACCAAACCTCCAAGTCGAAGGATTATACTAGGCCTGTCCGATTCTAAAATTAGTTTTTCACTTTCTACTAACTCTCGTGAAGATTCCGTTTCGGGTGATAGAGCACTAGTTTCATCAAAGACTCCTTCTTTTTTTCCATAGACGGAAGTACTACTAATAAAAATTACCCTACACTTATTTTTTAATTCTAGAAAGTTCATTAGGTAATTTATTTTTCTACTGTAATCCTTAGCTTCATTCCTCTTCGGAGGAATAGAAATAATTAATTGGTCGAGATTTTCAAAAAATTTTAAGTCACCTTTAATTGAATTTTCTGTCACCTCTATTTGGAAACTATTGAATCCTTTTTCGGTAAGCGCAATTATTCCTTTTTCAGAAGTTCGAGTAACTTTCACGTTCCATGACTTGGAGTTTATTCTCTGAGCTAGTTCTGTGCCTAGCCATCCGCAACCTAAAATTCCCAACCGTTTCAACAAGTTTTTTTTACAATATAACACATATATTTCCTTTAATAGCAGCAGTCATTAAAGGACTATTTTTAAAATTAAATTAAAAAATGTATATTTAAAAGACTTAAAACCTAGAGCTATGCCAATAAAAAGTTTCCAAGGCGAAAGAGCCAAAAAAGTCAGGGTAACTCCCAGCAAATTAACAGTATCCGATATTATGACCAGCCAGCTCGTCATTTTTTCGCCTGAGCAGTCTATTCATGAAGTTATGAGAGCATTCATCAAGCATAGGATCTCTGGAGGTCCTGTGGTGGACGAATCAGGGCAGTTAGTAGGGGTAATTTCAGAGGCAGACTGTATGAAAGAAATTTCTGATAGTCGCTATTTTAATCTCCCTATCTTAGACAAGTCAGTAGCCCATTTTATGACGGACAAAGTTGATACGATCGATGCCAATACTAGTGTTTTTGATGCAGCCGCTTTGTTTTCTAAAAGCAGTAGAAGACGTTATCCTGTAATGGACAATAAGCGACTTGTAGGGCAAGTTAGTCGGAAAGACATTGTTATTGCAGCACTTGAAATGAAAAGTCAGACTTGGCGTGCTTAGAAGTATAATTTAGCCGCTTCTCTGTAGGTATTCGCGTGAGCCTCTACAATGATGTTGATATCCTTGGAATATCCTCCTCCCATACTGCATTGTACAGGAATTCCTTCTTTGTGACATTTTTCAAAAACCAGCTGATCTCTTTTGCGACACCCTTCTAGGCTTAGATCAAGTCGCCCCAATTTATCAGTAGCTAAAATATCGACTCCACAGAGGTAAAAAATAAAATCAGGCCGTATCATATCAAATAATTTTGGAAGGAGTTTTTCAATTTTTTTTAAGTAGGTTTCATCTTTTGTGTGATCCATCATAGGGAGATCAAGATTGCTTTCCTCTTTCCTAAACGGATAGTTTTTTGCACCATGAACAGAGCAGGTGTAAATGGAATCATTATTTTTAAAGATCTCAGCGGTCCCATTTCCTTGATGAACATCTAGGTCTAAAATTAAAATTTGCCTTGCTCTGTTTTTATCTAAAAGATATTGAGCTGCAATGGCTTGATCGTTTAAAAGACAAAATGCTTCCCCATGATCACGAAAAGCGTGGTGTGTACCCCCGGCAATATTCATAGCGATCCCTGATTGAAATGCTTTTTCAGCACCCATTAAGGTTCCACCTGCTATGACAAACTCTCGTTTAACCAAAGCTTTACTTAGTGGAAATCCAATTTTTCGAACTTCACTTTTAGTCAATTCCAAGTTCGAAAGTCGTCTTACGTAGTTGTGATCATGAACACGCTCCACTTGTTCAATTGGAGCGGAATTAGGTTCAAAAAAATCCTCTTTTTTACACGTACCTTCTAATATAAGTTGTTGGGGTAGTAGCTCATATTTTTCCATTGGGAAACGGTGGTTCTCCGGCAATGGAAGGCGATAGATTGGATGATATGCAATTGGAATGGAACTGATAAATATATTATTTAATAGAAGTTCCCGAGACTGTAGTTTTATCTTCTGGTCCAACAAAAACAAAATTACCATTACTGTTTTCTCCTAGTAGAATCATTCCTTGGCTGTCAATACCTTTGAGTGTTCTAGGTTTCAAATTGGCAAGTAAAGTAACTTTTTTTCCGATAAGCTCTTCTGCCTCAAAGTCTTTTGCAATTCCTGAAACAACCGTGCGCTCTTCTTCACCAAGCCGAACAGTGAGCTCCATTAATTTCTTTGTTTTTTTTACTTTTTTTGCACTGATAATTTCAGCCACTCTTAAGTCTAAAGCATCAAAATTAGTATGTGAAGTTTTAGGTTTTAAAGGACTGAAATCTTTCTTTTCAAAATTATTATCCAGTGCCGACTTTTTTAATTTTTCACGTTGGGCATCCATTTGTGAATCGTCTATTTGCTGAAATAGAAGTGATGTTTTACCCAAGAGATGTTGGGGTTCAAGTAAAACTTTTTTTGCTCCAATTGTATCCCAGCTTAATGTTTCGGGGTCTAGATTCATCATGCGCTTAAGTTTTTCAGCAGTAAAGGGGAGTATGGGTTCGCTGAGAATACTTAATCCAGATGAAATTTGAAGAGCTGTGTTCATGATAGTTTTTACTCGTTCAGGATTTTTTTTAATCAATTTCCAAGGCTCTGCATCAGCCAAGTATTTATTCCCTAAACGCGCTAGGCCAATGAGTGTTTGACTCGCCTCTCTAAAACGATAGTTTTCAATAGAATATCCAATTTTTTTTGGAAGTTCAGCCATTCTTTCTAAAACGTCCAAGTCTTCTTTGAGTAATTCGCCTGATTTAGGGACAAAACCGTCATAATATTTATGACTTAATACCATTACCCTGTTGATGAAGTTTCCAAAGATGGCGACCAGTTCATTGTTGTTTCTGGCTTGAAATTCTTCCCAAGTAAAGTCGTTGTCTTTAGTCTCAGGGCCGTTAGCTGTGAGGACATAGCGCAATACATCTTGCTGATCTGGAAAATCTTTGAGATAATGATGTAACCAAACAGCCCAATTTTTAGAGGTTGAAATTTTTTGTCCTTCTAGATTTAAGAATTCATTTGCTGGAACATTTTCAGGGAGAATATACTGTTCTGAAGCCTTGAGCATTACAGGAAAAATAATACAATGAAAAACGATATTATCTTTTCCGATGAAGTGGACCAATTGAGTGTCTTGATCACACCAGTAAGGCTTCCAATCAAGTCCCTTTTTTTTGGCCCATTCCTTGGTAGAAGAAATGTATCCTATTGGGGCATCAAACCAAACATAAAGTACTTTCCCCTCTGCTCCAGCAACAGGTACTGAGATTCCCCAGTCTAAGTCTCGAGTTACTGCTCTTGGTTGAAGCCCATTGGTTACCCATGATTTTACTTGCCCATAGACGTTAGGCTTCCAGTCGTTTTGGTGCTCCTCTAGGATCCACTCTTTGATAAAACCTTCAAATTGATTCAGCGGAAGATACCAGTGTTTTGTTTTTTTTAGGATTGGTTCTGCACCACTCAAAGTAGATTTTGGCTGAATCAATTCTGTGGCACTTAAACTACTCCCACAACTTTCACACTGATCGCCATAAGCGCTTGAATATTGACAAACTGGACATATCCCAGTAACGAATCGATCTGCTAAAAACTGCTCTACCTCAGGGTCAAATAGCTGTTCAGAAATCTTTTCCTCAAAAACTCCTTTATCGTAAAGAATTTTAAAAAACTCTTGAGCAGTTTCATGATGAATTTTCCGAGAAGTTCTAGAATAGTGATCAAAGGCAATACCAAAAGATTCAAAAGATTCTCTTATGACTTGATCGTATTGGTCAATAATTTGTTGCGGGGTCTTTCCTTCTTTTTTGGCTTTTAAAGCGATCGCCACACCATGCTCATCACTACCACAGATAAATGCAACATCTTTCCCTTGTCTTCGCAAATATCGACTGTAGATATCCGCAGGTATATAGACTCCAGCTAGGTGTCCAATATGTATTGGACCGTTGGTATAGGGAAGGGCTGCAGTTACAGTATAGCGTTTTGGCATGGGTGTAATTCAAATTTCACCAAAAATACGTAAATCTGACTCTTTTTAATTGTTTGAATCGTATCTTTAATTGTCTCAAGTTAAATCTCATGGCTCAGCATAATCTTTTCGGTGTAATAGCAGAGGAAAAAGCCTTAAAATACCTCTTGGGAAAAGGCTATTGCTTGCTCGAAAAAAATTATCGATACGGCCATGCAGAAGTTGATTTGCTGATGCAAAAGAACCAATACCTGATTTGTGTTGAAGTCAAAGCTAGAAGTACTGATTTTTTCGGTTCACCTGAAAGTTTTATTACATCTAAAAAAATTAAACTTTTAGTTAATGTGGTTGATCATTATTTAGAAAACAGTGAATTAGATCTGGAAGTCCGATTTGATATAATAGCTATTATAAAAAAAGGGGAAAACTGGATTATAAAACACATTAAAAATGCTTTTTATGCTTGGCAATGATGTTTTAAATACAACATTTTGTGTTTAATAATTACTTTTGTTATAAATTAAGTAGATTATAAATGAAAACAATTGCTGCTACAGTGGTGGATTATATCAAAACCAAACCCTATCTTTCTTCAGCACTTTCTGATGGAATTATTAACTTAACCTCTCTCGCTAGAAATATTCAGGAGGACATTGAAGAGCGAACAAAAAAACCAGTAAAGCCAGGTGCAATTGTAATGGCATTGAAGCGAATTTCTGATACAGCAGATTTTGTTCAAACCAAACAGATCATCAAAGTTTTAAAAAATTTAGGAGACATTACGGTGCGTTCTTCTTTGGTTGATTACAGTTTTTTAATTTCTGAAAGCTTACTTGTAGCTCAGTCGAATCTTTTAAAAGAAATCGAACAAAAAAAAGAAGTCTTTTATACTTCCTCAAGAGGTGTTTCTGAAAGTAATATTATTGTAAGTCAAAACATAGCAACTCTGGTCGATGATTTATTTAAAGAAGAAATTTGTTGCTCAAAGACAGAGAACTTATCCTCTATAACAATGAAGCTCCCTTCGGAGAACGTTACTATTCCCGGTATTTATTATTTTATTTTCCAGCCTTTGTCTTGGGAAGGGGTTAATATCAATGAAGTCATCTCTACTTCGAATGAGTTCACTATTCTTATGCATGAAGATCAAGTAAATACAGCTTTTACGGTAATTAAGAATTTGAAATTGCTTTAGGCAAAACAAGTTTTTCCAGAAGTTCTATTGCGGTTTGCATCTGGTCAATATTATCAATTCTTAAAAGGAGTTTAAGTCCCTGAGCTGTGTTCTTTTCTTTTAGGACCATTCGCTTTTGATTGAGCTGAACTTGAGAGAGGATGTGAGAGAAGCCTTCAGTTTGAAAAAATTCACTTTCTTGATCTGCAACGAAATAGCAAATACAACAGTTCTTTTTAATTAAAAGTCGTTCCATACCAAGTTGAGTAGCGACCCATTTCAGACGGACACTCTCAATGAGCTCCTTTGCTTCGATAGGTAATGGACCAAATCGATCTATAAGTTGACGTTCAAAATCATTTAATTCCTTTTGAGTTTTAAGACTGCTCAGTTTTTGATAAAGTACCATGTGTTCTTTAACAATATTGATATAATCATCAGGAAGGAATACTTCAAGATCAGTATCAATTTGGACTTCTTTTACATAGGTTTTAAAACGGTCATTTTGTTCCTCTCGGTATAGACTTTTAAATTCATTTTCCTTTAATTCATTTATGGCCTCTTGCAATATTTTTTGATAGGTTTCAAATCCAATTTCATTGATAAATCCACTTTGCTCCCCTCCAAGTAGATCTCCAGCTCCACGAATTTCAAGGTCTTTCATGGCAATTTGAATTCCAGAACCAAGAGCTGAAAACTGTTCGATTGTTCGAATTCTTTTCTGAGCATCACTACTCATAGCGCTTAATGGAGGTGTCAAGAAATAACAAAAGGCTTTTTTGTTACTCCGTCCGACTCGCCCTCTCATTTGGTGTAAATCACTTAAACCAAAGTTTTGCGCATTATGAATAAACATAGTGTTGGCATTTGGAACATCCAGTCCGTTTTCAATAATTGTGGTCGCAATGAGTATATCGAACTCTCCCTCCATAAAACCTAACAGTGTTTTTTCAAGTTTGTTGCCTTCCATTTGTCCGTGTCCTATACCTACTCGTGCATCGGGAACTGAACGCTGAATCAACCCTGCAATTTCTTTGATATTTTCTACTCGATTGTGAATAAAATACACCTGTCCTCCTCTTTGGAGTTCATAGAGAATGCTGTCGCGAATTTGTACTTCATTAAATCGGACAACTTCACTTTCTATGGGATAGCGATTGGGAGGAGGAGTGGCAATTACAGATAAGTCCCGTGCTGCCATCAAGCTGAATTGAAGCGTCCGTGGGATAGGAGTTGCGGTCAGAGTTAATACGTCAATATTGGCTTTGAGGGAACGAATTTTTTCTTTTACGGCAACACCAAATTTTTGTTCCTCATCAACGATGAGTAAGCCCAAATCTTTAAATCGAACATTTTTACTGACCAACTGATGCGTACCGATAAGGATGTCAATTTTTCCTTCGCTTAGGTCACTCAGAATTTGATTTTTGTCTTTGGTTGATCTGAATCTGTTGAGGTAATCTACCTTAACAGGAAGTTCTTGAAGTCTTGAAGAGAAGGTTTTAAAATGCTGAAATGCAAGTATAGTGGTTGGAACCAATACAACAACTTGTTTGCTGTTATCCACAGCTTTGAATGCAGCTCGAATAGCGACCTCAGTCTTTCCAAAACCTACATCACCACAAATCAGCCTGTCCATCGGCTGACTCGATTCCATATCCTTTTTAACAGCTACTGTTGCCTTTCCTTGATCCGGTGTATCTTCAAATAAAAACGAAGCTTCAAGTTCCCATTGCAGATAGCTGTCAGGTGCATAAGCAAATCCAATTTTTTGTCTTCGTTTGGCGTAGAGTTTGATCAAGTCGAAAGCAATCTCTTTTACTCTTTTTTTAGTTTTTTGTTTAAGCGCCTTCCATGCTTTTGACCCCAGTTTATATAGCTTGGGAGTGGCACCATCTTTTCCATTAAATTTGCTTATTTTATGAAGAGAATGTATACTCAAATATAAAATATCTCGTTCTCCATAAATCAATTTTATTGCTTCCTGAGCGTTGCCCTCTACATCAATTTTTTGGAGTCCACCAAATTTTCCAATTCCGTGATCTATGTGGGTAACATAGTCTCCAACTTCCATCTGTGTCAGGTCTTTAAGACTCAGCGCTTGTTTTTTTGTTGCATCAGATTTTAATCTGAACTTGTGATAACGTTCAAAAATTTGATGGTCAGAAAAACAAGCCCATTGTGCTTCTATATCCTCAAATCCTTGATATAGAGGGTGTACCTGTGTTGTGTAGTGAACGGTATTTTTTTGTTCTTGAAAGATGTCATGGAATCGTTTTGCCTGCTGTCCATGACTGCAAAAAAGAGTGTTTTTATATCCTTTTTCGTTGTTTTTATTGAGGTATTCAATTAATAAATCAAACTTTTTATTAAAGGCAGGTTGTGGACTTTGTTTGATTGAGATTTGAGTACTAATTTCTAGTTGATCTGTCCGCTCTAAAAGCAATATGGATTTTTCTTTGCAATCTGCGATCCATTCTTCTGGATGAACAAAAAGAATTTCTGGAGGGTATTGTGATTCGACACCCTCTGTGGCGTAGGCTTTTGTTGCTTTATCGAAAAATAGTTTAAGCTGGCGGGTAATTATATCTAAATTACCTAAGAGAAAACTGCTGTTTGAAGGAAAAAATTCCAATATTGTTTTTCGATGATCTGTTGTTTCCAGATTGGAGGTGTCAGGTAAAATTTCTATACTTTCATATGCAGCTACAGAACGTTGATCTTCCACATGAAAACTGGATAAACGCTCGATCGTATCATCAAAAAATTCAATACGATAGGGGTGCTGATAAGCAAACGAAAAAACGTCAATAATTCCTCCTCTCACTGCAAATTCACCCGGTTCAGTAACAAAATCTACACGTTCAAAGCCCATATTAAAAAGACGCTCGTTAAGTTGAGATAGAGGTATAATACTGTCTTTTTTTATGTTTAAACCAATCCGCTTTAAGGTTCGGTGGGATATTAATTTTTCAAATACCGCTTGAGGATAGGAGACGACTACCCTTGGTTTTTTAGAAGTACTTAATTTTTTTAATACCTCTGCACGCAAAAGAATATTGGCATTGTCTGTAGTTTCTAAAGCATAAGGTTGACGGTAGCTGGCAGGAAAATAAAGCACTTCATTTGAAGACAATAGCTGTTCAAAATCGTTTAAATAATAGGCTGCTTGTTCAGCATTGTCCAAAACGACAAGTAGGAACTGTTGGTTTTTTTGGAAGGCTGCCGCCAAACGAAAACTCATACCAGAACCTATCAAACCTCTTAAATGGGTACAAGTCTTCTCAAAAAACGCTGTTTCTAGTGTTTTTTGTGAAGCAAGCCCTTCAAATGAATTTAAGAGTGTATTGATTCTTTTTTTTTGTCAAAGATAAATGAATACTTTTAGCGTAAGCTCAAATAAATACTTAACCTTTTAAAATATAGATTTATTCCTATTGTTATATTGTTTTCCTAAGTTCTAACTCTAATGTTACAACCAAACTTTTTTTTGTTGATATTAAAACCGAATATGCACCCTAAATAAGATTTAAAAAAAGCAATTCAGATAGGATAAGGTGATATTGAATATACCTTTTTTGGAATAACTTTGATGTAAGAAATTAAGAGGTTTTTTTTACTTCAATTACTTCTTTTCCTGTAATTACATATATTGAGTCTTCAGCCTTTGGCTTTATGATATATAATCCTGTAAAAGCACCAAAAGCTGGCAGTACCAGCTGTTTTTGGCTAAGATAAAAGCAGGGAAGTTTCATTTGTTGTTTACCTGCTCCAGCCAAAGTTACTCCCGGATGAATGTGACCACAAAAGACAAACTGTTCGGTTTGTTGATCAGGAAAGTGAGTGAAGTAAAAGGGTCCCTCTTGTAACTCTGTTTTTACGGTTAAACCTAGATCTTCAAATTTCGAATTGGGAATCACATCATGATTTCCAGAAATTAAGATCATCTCAAAGGATTGCTCCTTGACCCAAGCCTCAAAAAGATACCATTCGTTATTTTGAAAGCTGTGAAACAAATCTCCCAAAAAAAGAATCCTTTTTACTGGGAAAAGAGGAAGCAATGCTCCCATTTTTTGATAAAAAGAACCCTCTGCATTTCGAGGGACTGCAAATCCATTTTTTCTAAAATGGGCTACCTTTCCCAAATGAATATCAGCTAACAGCCAGGACTGATTTTCTTTCCAGTAGATACCTCCGCTTGGATGCAAAACAAATTGATTATTTCTAATTTCAATTGTAATCACCTAGTTGCTTTTTCTAGTTGAAGATACATCTTCTTGATCCGGTCCTCAACACTTTCTGACGAAAGTTTTGATCGGAGCCGGTCTGTGATCAAGGGGAAAGAAAAAGGTGTAGGTTGAGAACAATTCTTCCAAACGATTGTCTTTTGATTTAAGTTTTCAAAAACAAAATGCATTCTCCCTCGTTCCATTCCGTGATCAAAAGTTTCCTCGATTGCTTGTTGATAGAGTAAATTGTCTGGTTCATAATCCTTAAAAACTTCAAAGAATAATTGGGACCCTGATTGGAGGTGTTTTGATTTTACAGGTTTGTTGGGATAGCCTTGGAAAACCAAACCTGAGATCACTGCGATATCGCGAAACTTTCTTCGTGCCATTTCAGAAATATTAATACTTTTTGTTAGGTCTTCAAAAAGGTGTTCAGGGGATAAAAGATTGTTGTCTAAGAAAGCCTCTGCACTAAAAGCTTGATCGGACAACAACTCAAAACCGTAATCGTTAAACGACATGCTAAAACTAATTGGGGCAAGTAAGCTGATACGATAAGCCATTAAGCTTGCCATTGCCTCATGAATTGCATATCCTTCAAAGGGATAAAACACCGTATGAAAACCTTCTTTAGTTTTAAAGCGTTCGATGAGAAGCTCATTGGGTTTAGGGACGATGGATTCTTTTTTTTGTTGTTCAAAAACGGATTTTAAAGATTGAAATTCTTGTGTGTTTTTATTTTCTTTATCAAAAAGCGCTTTTTTTAGTAAATCACTTAAATGGGCACTAAAGCTCATACGGCCACCCATCCATGCAGGTATTTTTGCCTGTTTTACTTTAGATTTTTTCACGACGACTTCCATTTTTTGGATGCGGATAAGCTCAAGGATTTTACCAGAAAAAGCAAAAGTATCCCCAGGTTTTAATTTAGAGATAAACCATTCTTCAATACTGCCTAAATACCCACCTTTTCGATAACGAATTTTTAAATCATTCCCACTTACGATGGTTCCCATAGAGAGACGATGTCGGAGTGCAATACCTTTATTTGCAACTTTTAGCAGTCCTTCTTCATTTGGAATTAATTTTTTGTATTCATCATAGTTTTGCAGGGATTGACTCCCTCTAGTTAAAAAATTCAGGACCCACTGCCAGCGTTCTTGATCTAGGGTTTGAAAACAAAAAGTAGAGTTTATTACGGGATAAATTTTTACAGGATCAAAACCGGAACCTACGGCTAGGGTCATTAAAAATTGGATTAACACGTCGTAGCTATTGAGGTAGGGAATTCGGTCTTCGATTTGTTGGGTTTTGATTCCTTTTTGTAATGCAACCGATTAGATGAGTTCCATGGCGTGTGTTGGCAAGAAGTAGATTGAACTTCCTGCTTTGGGCTGATGCCCACTTCTTCCTGCCCTTTGAATAAAGCGTCCTACGCCTTTGGGGCTTCCAACCTGGATGCAGCTTTCTACGGGACTAAAATCTACGCCTAAGTCCAAGCTCGAAGTACAAACAACCACTTTCATTGCTTCATTGCGTAAGGATTCTTCTACCCATAAGCGTATTTTTTTGTCAATACTTCCGTGATGCATAGCGATGGAACCTGCCAATTCGGGAGCTGAATCTAGCAAGCCATGAAACCAAATTTCACACTGGGCACGGGTATTTGTAAAGATAAGGGTGCTTTTGTTTTTTTGAACAATCTTGAGTACTTGTGGGAGTAGATGGATTCCTAAATGTCCACGCCAAGGAAAACGTTCCATAGTTTTTGGAAGCAAAGATTGGACATGTATTTTTTTCTTAATTTTTGCTTCAACCACTGTAAAATTAGCTGTAGGACCTAAGAGAATTTCTCTGGCCAATTCTTTATTACCAAGAGTAGCTGAAATACCCCAAACTTTGAGACCTGGAATGATGGATCGAAGATACGCCAAAGCCAACTCCACTTGAACACCTCGCTTACTTCCTAAAAGTTCATGCCATTCGTCAACTACTACTACTTTGAGGTGTTTAAAATATTTTTGATGGTTACTATTTCCTAGGAGCACGTGTACACTTTCTGGGGTGCTGACCAAACCAAAAGGTGGAGACTTTAGAAGTTTAGTTCGTTGACTTTGCGGGGTGTCTGCACTTCTAAGACCAACAAGGAGGGATGGACTAAAATCATTTAGCATTTTTTGGGTAGCTTTTTGAATCTCTACACCCAATGCTCTTAAGGGGGTAATCCACAAAGCATGTAATCCTTTTGGGGGGATTTTGGAACGGGACATTTCTTCCACAATACCTCCCCACAGTGCATAGGTCTTGCCACTCCCTGTCGGAGCATGGAGCATACCACTTTGACCATTGGTGTAGGCTTTCCAGCATTGTTTTTGAAAGGTCTGAGCGTTCCAGTTTTGCTCCTTAAACCACTGTTCTATATTTTTCATGGGAGCAATTCTTTTAAATCATCTAAACTATTCGCGGCTTCTATTTTTTTGTCATGTCTCCATCTTGAAATTCTTGGAAAACGAACTGCAATACCACTTTTATGACGTGATGAAGGAGCGATTCCTTCAAAAGCAATTTCAAATACCATTTCGGGCTTGACTTGTCTTACGGGTCCAAAACGATCTAAGGTATTTTTCTTTATAAACTGATCTAGTTTTTTAATTTCAGCGTCGGTAAGACCAGAATAGGCCTTGGCAAAAGTGACTAATTCTCCATTGTTCCAAAGTGCAAAAGTATAATCTGTATATAAATTTGATCTTCTTCCGTGACCACGCATGGCATAGGTAAGAACAGCATCAATACTTTTGGGATCAGATTTCCACTTCCACCAATGTCCTTTTTTTCTCCCTACTCCGTAGGGGGATTCTCTATGTTTGAGCATCAGACCCTCGCTTCGTTTTTGGGTTGCTTGGCCTCTCTCAGTACGAACAGCTTCCCAGTTTTCAAATCGATACACTTCAGACAAAAGCAAGGGGCTTTCTGAGCACTTGTAATGGTTTAATAGTACAGCTAGTTTTTCTTGTCTTTTTTTAAGTGGTTGTTGTCTGAGATCTTGTCCTTCAAATTCTAGTAAGTCATAAGCCATCAGTACAATAGGGATATCTTCTTGTAATTTTTTAGAAACAGTTTTGCGGCCAATTCGCTTTTGTAAATCTTGAAAATTTCCAATACTTCCGTTCTTAAATGGGATTAATTCACCATCCAGCACAGTACCCTCAGGAAGGTGCTCTTTTAATACTTCAAGTTCTGGAAATTTATCTGTAATTAACTCTTCACCTCGACTCCATAAAAAATGTTTTCCCTTTCTGAGAATTAGTTGCGCCCTCATCCCGTCCCATTTGTGCTCAATATGCCACACTGAGGCTTCCTCTTTTTCAAAAAAAACACTTTCTTCTACAGGGTGAGCGAGGAAAAAAGGATAGGGCTGGGAGATTTGATCTTCAGGATTGGGATGTAGTATAAGCTGCTCAAAAGTAGTAGTCTGAGGACTCCATTGCCCCATGAGTCGATGAGCTATGATTGTTTCATCAACGTCAATAGCTTTTGATAATGCTCTTGTCATCAACTTCTGACTTACCCCAATTCTAAAACCTCCTGTCAGAATCTTGTTAAAGACAAAACGTTCGAAATGGCTCAAGGATTTCCATTGATTGACGATATATTCTTTTTTTTCCTCTTCGGACTTGGGTTTTAATGCAATAATTTCTAAGATACATTTATTGAGAGAAGGCGGATTCCCTTTTCTTTCTTTTTGAACCAATAACGCAATAGTTTCAGCCAAATCACCAACAATATGGTACGATTCTTCAAAAAGCCATTCTGGAAGTGCTGCTAATTCCGCTGCCCAAGCGCGCATTAGGGTTGTAGTTACCGGTCTTGATGGTCGTCGATGGGAGAGAAGAGCTATGGCCCATAGAGCATCTTTTTTGGGCACTTCTTTAAAATATTGGGCAAGTGCATCAACTTTTTTATTTGTTTTATTAGTGGCGTCGAGTGTTTCAATTAAAGTAGCAAAACGTCTCATTCTGAAACAAGTATTTCTTCTGTTTCTGATTCGTACTGTGTTTTTTGAGTCCTAGCGTTCCAACCCTTTTCGTTGAGGTATTGGGCAAAAAGTTCTGTGTATCCGTGTGTTGTGATTACATTTTCGCAGCCGGTAGCTGTGATGGCCGATAGTAACCCTTTCCAATCAGCATGATCCGATAAGACAAAGGCACGGTCTACGGCACGTCTTCTTCTTGCTCCTCTAAATGCCATCCAGCCTGAGGCGTAGCCTGTACTTAATACTCCTAATTTTTTTATCCAAGTACTTCCTAGGACAGCAGGGGGAGCAAGGACTAAATTTCCTTCAATTTCTTTTTTTGTTGTATCTCGTGTAATTAGCTCCGTTTTAGGAAATTTTATAAATTGTCGCAATACTTGAGTCATGTGTTCTGTAGCCCCGTGAGTAAAAATCTTACTGATAGACGGGTCAAGATGTTTGAGAAGTCGTTGAACTTTACCGAGGGAATAGCCCATTAGTAAACTAGTTGTTTTTTCATCATGATTTTGAGCCCACCATTCATTGATACTTTGGTGTACTTTTTGTGGATCTTCCCATTGAAAAACGGGTAATCCAAACGTACTTTCAGTAATAAATGTGTGACAATTCACAGGCTCAAACATTGTAGAAATCCCATCAGTTTGAGTTTTATAATCTCCTGTAAAAACCCAAACTTCCCCTTTGTATTCTGCGCGTATTTGTGAAGAACCTGGGACATGACCTGCAGGGTGGAATGAAAATTGCACCCCATTTATAATAAAGGTTTCCTTATATTTTTTCCCGCTGACAATAATGTTACCCAATCGATGTTGCAGTATGGGAACGTTGATTTCCTGTGTGATGTAGTGTTTACTCCCCCAGCGTGCATGATCGGAATGACCGTGAGAAATCAAAGCCTTATTTACACCTCGCCAAGGGTCAAGGTAGACATCGGCTTGTTTACAGTAAATTCCTTTGGAAGTAAATTCCAGCAACGGCATAAGTGTTTTTCTTTTTCAAAGGGAAGGTACAAATACATTAATTTATTTCCATAAACAGACACTATTATTCTTTCTTTTTCAATTGGAAGAATTTCGTTGATCTAAAAAACACAACCCGTTGATAAGTCCGAACAACTCTTTTTCCAACCCCTCTATTATTTTGTTATTTTCGTTTTGATGTTTTTAATTTTTGATACCGAAACAACTGGATTGCCCAAACGATGGGGCGCACCTCTGACAGACAGTGAAAACTGGCCACGTTGTATTCAGATTGCTTGGCAAATTCACGATAAAAAAGGAGCTTTAGTCTCTCATAAAAATTTTCTAATTCAACCGGATGACTTTACCATTCCTTTTGATTCTGAACAGGTACATGGAATTTCCACAGCTTTAGCTTCAGCAAAAGGGGTTTCATTAGAAGAGGTGCTTTCGGAATTTCAAACTGCTTTAAAAGAGGTACGTTATATAGTTGGGCATAATGTTTCTTTTGATCGAAATATTATGGGAGCTGAATTTTTAAGGGCTGATTTGTCTGATCCCTTAGAAGGGAAAGCTGTTATAGACACCTGTACCGAAGAAACAGCACAACTGTGTCAGTTGCCAGGGGGCAGAGGAGGTAAGTTTAAACTTCCTACGCTTGGTGAACTCTATCACTTCTTATTTAATGAAAGCTTTAAAGAGGCTCACAATGCGACAGCAGACGTGGAAGCAACCACTCGTGCTTTTCTTGAACTAATCCGCCAGGATAAGTTACATCCAAAAGAAATTATTTTAACCGATGAGATTGTTGAGTTAAAAAATCAAGATGAACCTTTCGGCCTTGTTGGCCTTAAACATCAGAATTTAAAAAAAGCCTCAAAAAAATTAAAAAAAGAATTTAGTCTTTCAGGACCAGTTAAGAATTCTATGGGTGTTGAAGGAGTCCTTGTCGATACTCCTTATGTCCATTTACATAATCACAGTCAGTTTTCTGTACTTCAAGCCACCTCCAGGGTCAGTCAATTGGTAGAGGCTACTGCAAAGCATCGTATGCCTGCAGTAGCGCTTACAGATCATGCGAATTTGATGGGAGCCTTCCACTTTATTAAATCCATCAAAGCGCATAATAAAGAAGCTGAACAAAAAATTAAACCCATAGTTGGTTGTGAGTTTTACGTTTGTGAAGATCATTTAGATAAAACAAGACGAGATGACGGTTATCAAATTGTTTTTTTAGCAAAAAATAAAAAAGGGTATCACAATTTAGCCAAACTGACCTCAGCAGCTTATGTTTCAGGATTTTATTATGTTCCTCGAATTGACAGGAAATTGATTGAGCAATATAAAGATGAACTGATTGTACTTACCGGGAATACCTACGGAGAAGTACCCTCCAAAATTCTTAATATAGGGGATCGTCAGGCTGAGGAAGCGTTAGGCTGGTGGCATACTCAATTTGGAGATGATCTGTACATTGAACTGATGCGCCACGGTGAAGAAGGTGAGGATCGTGCGAATGAAGTATTAATTGAATTTTCTAAAAAACACAAGATCCCCTTATTAGCGACTAACAATACGTATTACACCTATAAAGAGGAGGCGAATGCTCATGATATTTTGTTGTGTGTAAAAGAGGGGGAAAAACAGGCCACTCCTATTGGCAGAGGGAGAGGGTTTCGTCATGGTTTTCCAAATCAAGAATATTATTTTAAGTCTCAAGAGGAAATGAAAATTCTCTTTCAAGATCTGCCAGAAGCGATCTTGAATATTGAAGCTTTGATCGCCAAAATTGAACCTTTTGAATTAGCTCGAGATGTCTTGTTGCCTAAATTTGAAATCCCTGACGAATTTCTAAAAGACAACAGTGAGGAAGAGAAAGAAGGAGAAAACAACTATTTGCGTTTTCTTACTTTTCAAGGAGCAAAGGAACGATATCCAGAATTGACAAGTGAAATAAAAGAGCGAATTGATTTTGAACTGGATGTGATTGCCAATACTGGATACCCGGGTTATTTTTTAATTGTTCAAGATTTTATTGCAGCTGCCCGTAAGATGGATGTTTCTGTGGGTCCTGGAAGGGGGTCAGCAGCAGGCTCAGTAGTAGCCTATTGTTTAAAAATAACCAATATCGATCCCATAGCGTATGATTTGCTTTTCGAGCGGTTTCTTAACCCTGACAGGGTAAGTATGCCCGATATTGATATCGATTTTGATGACGAGGGCCGAGGACGCGTTATGGACTATGTCATTGAGAAATACGGTTCTAATCAGGTGGCCCAAATCATCACGTATGGTACTATGGCTGCCAAATCTTCTATTCGCGATACCGCTAGAGTGTTGGACTTGCCACTTGGTGAGGCAGATCGTATAGCTAAGTTGCTTCCAAATATTAAACTTTCTAAGATCTTCAATTCATCTGAAAAGGAATTAAAAGAAAAGTTAAGGGCCGATGAAGTTTTGCGTGTCAATGAGATTAAAAATTTAGCCGAGGAAGAAAGCTTATCCGGAGAGACCATCCAGCAAGCAAAAGTATTAGAGGGCTCTCTAAGAAATACGGGGACACATGCTTGTGGAGTAATTATTACTCCTGATGATATCACTCAATTTGTTCCAGTAGCTACGGCAAAAGATTCGGATTTGTTCGTTACTCAATTTGATAACTCAGTTGTTGAAGATGCGGGTTTATTAAAGATGGATTTTTTGGGTTTAAAGACGCTAACACTTATCAAAGACACCGTAAAGCTTGTTAAATTCAAACACAATATTGAACTTGACCCAGATCATTTTCCATTAGACGATCAAAAAACATATGAACTGTTTCAGCGAGGAGACACTGTTGGGATTTTTCAATATGAATCTGCAGGGATGCAGAAGTATCTGAAAGATTTAAAGCCAAATGTTTTTGCTGATTTAATCGCAATGAATGCTTTGTATCGTCCAGGGCCTTTAGAGTACATTCCTAGTTTTGTTGATCGAAAAAATGGTCAGGAAGAGATTAGTTATGATCTTCCAGAAATGGCAGAATATTTGGAAGAAACCTATGGAATAACAGTTTACCAAGAGCAAGTGATGTTGCTCTCTCAAAAACTAGCAGGTTTTTCCAAAGGTGATGCGGATGTTTTGAGGAAAGCAAAGGGGAAAAAGATTTTCGCTTTACTACAAAAGTTAAAACCGCAATTTATAGACGGGGGAAAATCTAATGGTCATCCGGAGGAGGTATTGGAGAAAATTTGGAAAGATTGGGAAGCATTTGCAGCTTATGCCTTCAATAAATCCCACTCTACTTGTTACGCATGGATTGGATACCAAACAGCCTATTTAAAAGCACATTATCCAGCAGAATATATGGCTGCAGTTCTTTCCAATAATATGAATGACATAAAACAGGTCACTTTTTTTATGGAAGAATGTCGGAGAATGGGACTTAATGTTCTGGGTCCAGACGTCAATGAATCCTTTTATAAGTTTACTGTAAACGACCAAGAGGCTATACGATTTGGTATGGGGGCTATAAAAGGTGTAGGTCAGGGAGCTGTTGAAACAATAATTGAGCACAGAAAGGAGAAACGCTACGAGTCGATTTTTGATCTGGTCAAGAGAATTGATCTTAGAGCAGCGAATAAAAAGGCGTTTGAAAATCTAGCTTTGGCGGGAGGATTTGATTCCTTTGGAACAGTCCACCGCGCTCAGTATTTTAACCCAGATGGCGATGGAATTACTTTTTTAGAAAAAGCACTCCGTTTTGGCGCAAAGTATCAAGAAAACTTTAATTCTTCTCAAACCAGTTTGTTCAGTGATGCAACTAATGAAACTTATCAAGATTTGACTATTCCCTCCTGTGAAGCTTGGTCTAATTTAATTCGTTTGAAGAAAGAGAAAGACGTGGTCGGAATTTATATTTCCTCGCATCCACTAGATGATTTTACACATGAAATGAAATATTTTATGAATATTTCTTTGAATCACTTGGGTGATTTAAATCCTTTAGTTAATAGAGAGCTTAACTTGGGAGGAATTGTCAATGATGTACAGCATTTAGAGAGTAGGAATGGAAAGGGTTGGGCACGATTTGCATTAGAAGATTTTACAGACCAATATGAATTTAGAATTTTTGGTGAAGATTACCTAAAATACAGACATTTTTTGGTTGTCAATCAGTTTATTAGAATTCGGCTTTCTGTGAGAGAGGGATGGATGAATAGAGAAACTGGTAAAGTTGGTGCTCCCCGAATGCAGTTTTTGCACTTCGAAATGTTACAAAATACTATAGAATCTAATGCAAAAAAGCTAACCCTTCAATTTGATATACATCAATTAAACGAGAATCAATTGGTTGCTTTGAAAGATAATTTGAGGTCTTTTAAAGGAACTCAATCTTTGTATTTTAGCGTATATGACCCCAGAAAGAAGGTAAAGTTAGTGCTGAACAGTAACAAACAGAAAGTTAAAATCACCTCTGAGTTACTTCATTTTCTTGATCAAGAGCAGTGTCATTACAAGCTTAATTAGTTAAATTGACAAAAGGTATTATTAGATAAGTAAATTTGATTTCAAAACGTTTGGGGATTTTAATTATTGGTTAACTTTGTCAATTAAAATTTAAATCATGGCATTAGAAATTACAGATGCAACATTTGAAGAGGTCGTTTTAAAATCAGACAAACCTGTAATGGTTGATTTTTGGGCGGCTTGGTGTGGTCCGTGCAGAATGGTTGGACCAATCATAGATGAAATAAGTCAAGACTTCGATGGTAAAGCCGTTGTAGGGAAAGTTGACGTTGATGCGAATCAAGAATTTGCTGCTAAATATGGAGTGCGCAATATCCCAACTGTCCTAGTTTTTGATAAAGGCGAATTAGTAGGTAGACATGTAGGTGTTTCACCTAAAGCTGCCTATGCAGAGGCGTTAGATGCTGTTGTTTAATTAAGTATTCAATATCCATTTTCTTTTTGTTGGTTTTGTTTGGCAAATACAAAATGGGGCGTATATTTGCACACGCTAATTAAGGTCTGGTAGTTCAGTTGGTTAGAATACATGCCTGTCACGCATGGGGTCGCGGGTTCGAGTCCCGTCCAGACCGCTTTTTAAGAAGTTGTGTGTTGTAAAAACAAATTTTTTTGTTTAATACAACCAGTGAGAAGCTTTCCAGTCAAACGGAGGGCTTTTTTTTTAAATTCATTTAAAATTACTAATTTAGTACATTAGACCATAAATTGAAATGTTTCTAGAACACTAACCGAATTGAAACTTAGATGATGTTTTACAAAAATAATTTACTTAATATATTTTTTGTTTTTTTGTTATGCTTGAGTGCCAATGTTTTAGCTCAAGATCAAATCATAATAACCCCTGATTATACACAGTCTGAAATTAGGACTAAAAGAGCTGGGTTGTCAGTCTTGGTAAACAAAGCTGAGGATCTAAGTTTCAGTGGAAATGTGTTTATAGATTTTGGAGAAAACCCAGACAATTTAACAGCAGAATCAGTTGGTGTTATTTTACCTACTGAAAATTTCAACGAAAAAAACTATTATTTCAAAAGAGATAATCTAGATGCAGGGCAAACCTACTATTATAGATGGAGATTGGAATCCAATGAAATCGGTTCACTTTCTACGGATTTATTGAGTTTTACCACTTTAAACGGTTTTGGAGTTCTTCCAGGACAAGTTTTTGAATTACCTGAATTTGCCAACCAGCCAGGTCGGGATTTAAAAGAAGGAGATACCATAGGTAGATTAAAATATGATGATTTAGCAGGAACCTGGTTAAAAGTTAAGACATACTTTAAGACGACCATGGCTTTAAAGGAAAATGGAGAGCTATGGGCCTGGGGAAGAAATTCAACTAAATTAGTTCCTTCCCCTGGAAATCAGAGTGAAGTGATTTATGAACCCTCAAAAATTCAAAATTTTTCTGATGGTGAAGATTTTCAGGAGCTTGTAGATAAAGATAACGATGGATACTGGAATATTGATGAGCAAACTGCTGGAACAGATCCACAAGATATAAATAGCGTTCCTCTCGATACAGACCGAGATGGGTTTTCTGATATGTTTGAAGATTCACTTGGTCTAGATAAGAATGATGATTATATAACTTTTAAAGATTGGGAAAAACTAGATGAAGCTTATTCCCAGATGGTTACCCTACAGGATCTTTTTTTTTATGATTTTGATTTTTCAAGATCAGCAGCCTTAGGAATAGAACGAATTTCCAGAAATTTATACTTTTGGGGAACTGCAAACGGCGGAGGTTACATTTCATCCGAGATAGAAGATTTAAACGGAGATAAACAGGGAGGGCGTATCCCTGTGATGTTTTTGGAAAAAAACTCTGGTGAAAATATATATTACGAACATCCAGTACTAATCGACAATACAAGGAGATGGGAAAAAATAGCGGTTTCTGATAATTATTTATCTCCAAAATATCCAAACATAAATGGGTTGGATAATATTTGGGATACTTCAGTAGCTGGAATTACAGAAGATGGAGAACTTTTTATATGGGGTATAGTAGATGGTATTTTACTTTATGAACCTCTCCAAGTGGGTACCGGGTACAAGTGGGAAGACATTGCAGTGGCAGAAGGAATTGTTGCTATTACAAGTAACGGAGAATTGTTTGAAGTTGGGATGGAGATTCCTGATAAACCTGAGGAATCATCCATTGACTTAGATGGTGATGGAGTACCAGATAGTCGCGATAAATTTAAATGGGATTACAATTATCAGTATGACACC
>JAQWHT010000001.1 GCA_029249225.1 Flavobacteriaceae bacterium | reverse complement strand
TTTAAAATTTCTAAAATTGCGAGTCTAAATGAAGATGAAATTCCAGAATTGGTTCGAAGTATTGCGCTAAAATCTAATTCGGAACAAGTAGCTATTAATGCATTTAAACTGTCTATGATTAATTTTGATTATGATTTATTTGACACAAATTATAATGAAATTCTTCAACACCATGACTTTAAATTTGTCTTTCTAAATGTTTTTATGCCTCTCATGCGAGAGCTTGGGATTCTTTGGCAAACAGGTGCTATTTCTCCTGCTCACGAACACTTTATTACTAACCAAGTAAAGCAAAAAATACATATCCAAACTGAGATTTTACAAAAAAACAAGCTTCAGCGCTCTGATAAACCAATTTTCGTCATTTTCTTGCCAGAAAATGAAATTCATGAACTTGGTGTTTTGTATTTAAATTACTTAATCCTTAGCAATGGATTTAGAACAATCTTCTTGGGTCAATCATTACAAACTTCAAGCCTTGAAACCCTTTACAGTTATAATTCTAAATTTTATTTCGTTTCTTATTTAACAGTGGAGCCTAACAAAGAAGAAATAATGCCATTCTTGAAGAATTTTCACAGTACGCTTTTAGAGAATAGAGATTCTAGACTTCTCATCTTTGGTCCACAGCAAATAGAAATTGACACCGACAACCTTCCTCCACAAATTGAATTGTTCCGTTCTGTGGAATCCTTTATTGCAAAATATTTAGAAGAAATCGTTTTTGTTTAATTTTTTGGTCTAAAATTCATTCATTTTCGTAATTTTATTAATCAGTTTAACTATTATAAATTGTAATGAAGATATTATTTGATCAAATTAGTACTGATTGTAGTAAAATAGTTACTAACACTTACAGTACATCATTTTCGATGGCTACAAAAATGCTACATTCATCCATTCGAAATCACATTTACAACATCTACGGTTTTGTCCGTTTTGCAGATGAAATTGTAGATAGTTTTCACAACTACCCTAAAAAAGAACTTCTTGAACGTTTTGAAGAAGATCTATATATCAGTCTGGAGCAAAAAATCAGTTTGAATCCTATTTTAAATTCATTTCAGCACACGGTGACTACTTTCAATATTGACATTGAATTAATTCAAGACTTTATGACAAGCATGCGATGGGATTTAGACAAGAAAGTATATGACACACAAGAAGATTACAAAAAATACATCTACGGTTCTGCTGATGTAGTAGGACTTATGTGCCTAAAAGTTTTTGTTAAAGGTAATGACCAAGAGTACAATGAACTAAAGCCAGCAGCTATGGCATTAGGCTCGGCATTCCAGAAAGTTAACTTTTTAAGAGATCTTAAAGATGATTTCCAAGAACTGAATAGAACTTATTTCCCTAGTGTGAATTTTGATCATTTCGACGAAACATCTAAATCAAATATTATTCGTGAAATAGAACATGATTTTGAAAATGCACTAACAGGAATATTCAAACTTCCTGTTGAAGCTCAATTCGGTGTATATACTGCCTACAGATACTATACAAAACTGCTGAAAAAACTTAAAAAAACACCCTCTACAAACATTCAAAACACTAGAATACGCGTACCTAATTATCAGAAAATGAGTGTTTTTGCCGGTAGTTACTTAAAATACAGATTCAACTTACTTTAAGCCCTTTCATCAATGACTTTTTTTTGGATACTTACCTTAGTTTCAACCTTTTGTTTCATGGAATTTATGGCCTGGTTTTCCCACAAATACATCATGCATGGATTCTTATGGTCCCTTCACAAGGATCATCATATCAAAGACCACAAATCGTGGTTTGAAAGAAACGATTTGTTTTTTATTTTCTACGCCTTAGTAAGTTCTGGTTTTGTAATATTATGGGGGGAAGCCAATTTTTGGGCGGGCTTACCGATCGCTATCGGCATTTTCCTTTATGGTATGACTTATTTTTTAGTTCATGACATTTTTATTCATCAACGTTTTAAGCTATTTAGAAACGTCAATGGAAAATACGCGAAAGGTATTCGTAGGGCCCACAAAATTCACCACAAGAACATCAATAAAAATAAAGGAGAATGTTTTGGAATGTTATGGGTACCTCCCAAATACTTTAAATGATTTAAAGTTTTATCCAATTATTTACGAAATCACAATTTCGATTGCTTTTATTGAGATAAATGTAAGTGTTTTCAATCTTATCTTGCATCCATTCCTGAATCTCGTTAAGTTGTTTTTCTTTTAGAGCTAGAGATTTGATTCTGACATAGTCTGTAGAATAGTCCGCCCTGTGTTCATCAAAACGATTACTCACCATAAGTATTTTATACTTTTTTAAACCAGATCGATCTTCCTCCATTAGTGGAGCAGATATTTCATTGTCTTCAAGATTTCTAATTTGACTAAACAAAACCGGGTCAAGATTGGTCAACTCAAAGCGCGTGTCACCGGTTTGAGGATTGATCAAGATACCACCATTGTATTTTGTTTCTTTTTCACTAGAAAACGCTAGGGCTGCATCCTTAAAGGTAATTTCTTTATCAATAATACGCTTGCGTAGCGTGTCTAATTTACTTTTAGCCTCATTAAGTTGAGTAGGATCAATTCTTGGTGTTAGTAATATATGACGAACATCTACTTCTTGACCACGTATTTTATCGACCATAAGAATATGCCATCCAAAATCGGTTTTAAAAGGCTCAGAAATTTCACCCTCCTCAAGACTGAATGCCTCATCTCGGAATTCTTTTACCATTTGGGGTCGTTTCCTATTCAGGGTGTATTTTCCGCCAGTAGCGCGAGATCCAGGATCTTGCGAATAAAGAATCGCTTTAGACCCAAAACTTGCGCCATTTTCTAAAACATCTTCTCTAAAGGAACGGAGTTGACTTATGATTCGTTCTTTCTCATCATCGCTAACCTCCGGTTCCAAAACAATTTGCGATATTTCTAGTTCGGTACCGAAAGTAGGTAAATCTATTTTTGGGATCGATTCAAAAAATACGCGAACCTCCTCAGGAGTTACTTCTACATTCTCAATAATTTGAGACTGCATCATGGAAGATAATTTTTGAATTTTATTTATTTCGAAAATATCTTGTCTAAAACTTGCCTCATCTTCTTTGTCGTAAAATTCTAAAACTTTCTCAATGCTACCAAGTTGGCGGGTGAAGTTATCTATGATTTGATCAACAGTTGCGTATACTTCTTCTACACTGATTTCCAAACTATCCTGAATGGCATGATGCGCATAAAGCTTGTCTTCCATTAATTTTCCCAGTAGTTGGCATTTAGACACTCCTTTAATATCCATCCCTTGAGATTCCATCTCAAGCATGGCTTTGTCAATATCTGAGTCTAAAATAACATAGTCTCCTACAACGGATGATACACCGTCAATTTTAATGCGCTCTGCAAGTTCCTCTTGCGCTTGAATAAAAAAACTCGTCAAAAAGAGGAAAATTAGATGACTAATAAGTCTCATAGGTCTTTGATTTAATGGCATCCTGTATAATATCTTTTTCAAATTGTTTGGTAAACTTTAGCTTTCGCTGATTTAGAATAATATTTGTGATTGTTGATTCTAAAATTATTTTTGGGGCCGTTTCCCCTTTTTTAATTACATCGTCAATGTAGAGCAAATATACCCCCAATGAATCTTCAACTCTAAAGAATTGTGATTTTTTTAAGTATTTAACTACGTTTTCTTGATTCAAAAAGCTGATTTCAGAAACCATGTACCTTTTATTAAGCCAAATGCTTTCTGAGAGTAAATAGCTGTTGTATTGAAAGGATAATGAGTCTAAAAAAATTTGATCTTCAATATTAAAGCGTTGAAAACTACGCTGGATTTCTTTTTGATCAACATTATCCGGAGGTAAGTGGATATAACGAGTTTTATAAAGGGGTGCATTTAGCTTAAACACCCCTTTATTGGCAACTAAGAACGAATCAACTTCTTGAGAGTTAACAAGAGTGTCTAGTGAGGTATTTATTAGGGACTGTATATAACTGTTGGAATACAAATCTATTCTATACTGCGTGATCAATTTTTCTAATTCATCAAGTTCATCATTCGATAAATTTAACATCGCAGACTGGACTAGTAATTGATTTTTTGCCCAGGTATTAATAAAGTTTCTTGATTTCAATATACTGTCTGTTTCATTTTGAAAATCAGTAAGTTCACTAGCTAAATCAGAAGAATAAAGATACGTGTCACCTACTCTTGCAACAACTTTTTCTTTTTCTGGTGTCCAATCAGCACAGGAAATAAAAAACATAAAAAAAACTAAAAAAAAGAGTTTCATTCCATTTGCAACGTAAAAAGACTTAAATATTGTGTTATGCACATTGAAAATAAACATATTTCTTAGTAAAATTCGTATCGTGTTGATTATTAGCGTCTTAATTGTTTATAAAAGTTTTAATAACTAGTTAATAATTTGTAATTTGCATAAAAATTATAGGCTTTGTCAAAGCAAACGTTTTTTTTTATTCTTCTCATTTTCTCTCTTACCTCAATAAGAGCTAACCACTCCCCTTCTCTCAAAACTTATTGCTTTTTACAAGAATCACCTAAGGTTGCTTATGATAAACAAGAACTTCGTTTGTCAGGACTCAGTGGGTCAGGTATTATTGAAATCTACTCTTTAATAGGCAATAAAATTAAGGAAATTAGAGCACAAGAACTGTATAATTTTAAATCCTATTTGAACCTTGAGTCAGGAAACATGTATATTATTAGGATTATTACTTCAGATAAAATACATACACTCAAAATAATCGCTTCATAAATTTACACCAATTACTATTACATTCCTGGGCTGTAATTTGGTGCTTCTTTAGTAACCCTTATATTGTGTGGATGACTCTCACGCATACCTGCAGAAGTGATGGTCACAAACTGGGCATTTATTTTCAACGCCTCTATGTCTTTAGCTCCACAATACCCCATACCAGCACGTAAGCCTCCTATAAACTGATGGATGCTTTCATCTACATCTCCTTTATAAGCTACTCGACCAACGATACCTTCAGGAACAAGTTTCTTTAGATCGTCTTCAACATCTTGAAAATAGCGATCTTTACTACCTTTTTTCATTGCCTCCACAGACCCCATTCCTCTATAGGTTTTGTATTTTCTGCCTTCGTATATTACAGTTTCACCAGGAGACTCTTTTGTTCCAGCAAGTAAAGAACCCAACATTACAGAGTCAGCACCTGCTGCAATTGCTTTTGGAATATCTCCTGTAAATCGAATACCACCATCAGCAATTATCGGTATACCTGATCCCGAAATGGCTTTACTAACCTCTACTATTGCTGATAATTGTGGGTAGCCTACACCCGCTATGACACGTGTTGTGCAAATTGATCCAGGACCTATACCTACTTTCACCGCATCAGCACCAAGATCCACAAGATATTTTGCTGCGTCGGCAGTAGCAATGTTTCCTACTGTAATGTCAAGGCTGGTATATTCGTTTTTTACCTGCTTTAATACACTTGCAACTCCTTTACTATGACCGTGAGCAGTGTCGATAACAACAGCATCAACTCCAGCTGCATAAAGAGCACCCACGCGCTCTAAAACATCAGCAGTAACACCAACAGCTGCTGCAACTCTTAATCGCCCATATTGGTCTTTATTTGAATTTGGCTTCGTCGTGTGTTTTGTAATGTCTCTGAATGTAATTAATCCAACAAGTAAATTGTCCTTAGAAACTACAGGTAGTTTCTCAATTTTATGTTTTTGAAGGATTTGTTCTGCATCTTTTAATGAGGTCCCTTCATCTACAGTTATTAGATTAGATTTTGTCATTACTTCTCGAATAGGGCGAGAATTATTTTTTTCAAAGCGTAAATCCCTATTGGTTACGATTCCGATTAGTTTGTTGTCTAGACCTACTATAGGAATTCCTCCAATTCTGTACTGTTGCATGTTCTGTTTGGCATCAGACACCAAAGCTGTTTCTGGAAGAGTTACCGGATCAATGATCATTCCAGATTCAGAACGTTTTACAGTTCTGACCTTGTCTGCTTGTTCTTCTATACTCATGTTTTTATGAAGCACTCCAATACCTCCCTCTCGTGCCATAGCAATTGCCATACTACTTTCAGTAACGGTATCCATAGCAGCTGAAATAATGGGGATGTTCAAGGGTATATTTCTGCTAAATCTGGTTTTGATTGAAACGTCTCTCGGGAGGGTTTCAGAAAAAGCAGGAACCAACAATACATCATCGTATGTTAATCCTTGTCCTATAAATTTGTTGGAAGTCATGAGCAACTAATTTGTAATTAATTGCATGCAAATATAGTAATTTTCTAAGTGTTAAAATAACCTTTGATTAAATATGGTGTTTTTAAAGTACATAATTGTTGATTTTTCAAACGCCTAAAAACAAATAACGATACTTTAAATAAAGATTTTGTGAGAAAAATTATAGGCACTTTCAAAAGCGAGAACATTAAAGTTTTCGTCCAATTCATTTTGCGAGGTCAAAAAGGAAATCAACTTTTCCATAGGAATATTCCCTACCAATTCATCATGTGCCATCGGACATCCACCTCGACCTTTTATAGTTCCATCAAAACGTGTGCAACCAGCTAGGTAAGCACTTTGAATCTTTTCGAACCAATGATCAGGATGGGCATGAAAATGTGCTCCAAATTCAAGCTCAGGATATGCTGCAATTAATTCTCTAAAAAGAAGGTCAATATCTTGAATCTTTGCAGTACCCACAGTGTCTGAAAGCGAAATAATATTCACTCCTAAATCTGCTAAAATTGCAACCCAATTTTTGATAATCGAAGTGCTCCATGGATCACCATAAGGATTGCCAAAACCCATCGACAAATAAACGACTAAGGCTTTTTTAGAAGCAGCAGCTAACTTAATTATCTGTTTTAAGACCTCTAGAGATTCTGAAATGGTTTTACCCGTATTTCGGACCTGAAAGTTTTCAGAAACAGAAAAAGGATAGCCCAAGTAGTTGATTTTTTCAAAATCTACTGCTTTTTT
>JAQWHT010000116.1 GCA_029249225.1 Flavobacteriaceae bacterium | reverse complement strand
TTTGTTCAGATTCCATAAATATTACAGGATCATCATCTCTGATAGCAGATTTTAAAAGTCCTTTTGCATCATAGGGATTAGGGGACCAACAGGCTCAGCAGGACAATTAGCAGCTACACACTCTCAAGCCTTTGAAAGCTGGTATGCAAACTGCCCTGGACTAAAAGTGATTGTACCCTCTAATCCCTATGATGCAAAAGGACTTTTAAAATCTGCTATCAGAGATGATGATCCTGTAATATTTATGGAATCTGAACAAATGTATGGAGATAAAGGAGAGGTTCCAGAAGGAGAGTACACCTTACCGATTGGAGTTGCAGATGTAAAAAGATCAGGAAAGGATGTCACCTTAGTTTCTTTTGGTAAAATTTTAAAAGAAGCCCTTAAAGCAGCTGAAATTCTTGCTGAAGAAAATATTGACTGTGAAGTAATCGATCTGAGAACGATACGACCGTTGGATTATCAGACCATATTTGAATCGGTCAAAAAAACCAATCGATTGGTTATCCTTGAAGAATCTTGGCCTTTTGGAAATATAGCCACAGAAATCACTTATCAGGTGCAAAGTGAAATTTTTGATTATCTCGACGCTCCTGTAGAGAAAATCAACACTGCAGATACACCAGCACCCTATTCACCTGTATTATTGAAAGAATGGTTGCCAAATGCAGATGATGTAGTAAAATCAATTAAAAAAGTACTCTATAAATAGATATAAACGTGGGTTGTCAAGGCCTAAATTCTTCCTTATCAAATAGATCAATGGTGAGGTTTTGAATTCAGCATTGTTTTACTACTTTTACCGACGAATTATTAAAACTAATCTCAACAGATCAAAATGGAATTAATCGTTAAATTTTTACCTGCTTTTGGAGTCATAGCACTTCTGTTTGTTTTTATTAAAAACAGTTGGGTTTCAAAACAAGAAGTGGGAACTGAAAAAATGGCTCGTATTGCAAAAAATATTGCAGACGGAGCAATGTCTTTTTTAAAGGCAGAATATAAAATATTATCCATATTCGTAGTTGCGGTAGCGGTCCTGTTATTTTTTAAAGGACAAGCTGAGACCGGATCCAACGGCATGGTTGCTGTTTCTTTTATAGTGGGTGCTATTTGTTCAGCCCTTGCTGGATTTATTGGAATGAAAGTAGCCACTAAAGCAAATGTAAGAACTACTAATGCTGCGAGAACTTCTTTAGGTAAAGCCCTAGAAGTAGCCTTTGCAGGAGGAGCAGTTATGGGATTAGGCGTTGTAGGGCTAGGTGTTTTAGGTCTTAGTGGTTTGTTTGCTATCTACAGTGGGCAAGGCTGGGAAATTACAGAAGTACTTAATGTGCTTTCTGGATTTTCGTTAGGAGCCTCGTCAATTGCACTCTTTGCTCGTGTTGGTAGTGGAATTTACACTAAAGCAGCCGATGTAGGTGCTGACTTAGTAGGTAAGGTTGAAGCAGGTATTCCTGAAGATCACCCTCTGAATCCTGCAACCATTGCAGATAATGTTGGAGACAATGTGGGTGACGTTGCCGGAATGGGTGCAGACCTTTTTGAATCTTATGTAGGTTCTATTATTGGAACCATGGTCTTGGGTGCATTAATAATAACTCCTGAATTTGATGGTTTAGGTGCTGTATACTTACCCTTAGCTTTAGCAGCTGTTGGAATTTTGATGTCCATTATAGGAACCTTCTTTGTACGTGTAAAAGAAGGCGGTTCACCTCACGCTGCACTAAATCTAGGTGAGTTCGGCTCAGCAGGTTTAATGTTGATTGCTTCTTATTTTTTAATTAATGCATTCCTTCCAGAGAGCGTCGAAGGTTTGCCTTCCGGAGCGATGGGTGTATTTTATGCAACTATTGCCGGTCTGGTATCCGGTTTAGCGGTAGGAAAAGTAACTGAATATTACACTGGAACAGGTTCAAAACCAGTAAATTCGATTGTAGAGCAATCTGAAACAGGAGCAGCTACAAACATTATAGCGGGTCTAGGAGTAGGAATGATGTCTACAGCCATCCCAATTATTTTGATCGCTGCTGCGATTTTGGTTTCTCATCATTTTGCAGGACTCTATGGTATTGCAATTGCTGCTGTAGGGATGTTAGCCAATACTGGAATTCAGTTGGCAGTTGATGCTTACGGGCCGATATCAGATAACGCTGGTGGAATAGCCGAAATGGCAGAATTACCAAGTGAAGTTCGTGAACGAACAGACAAATTAGATGCCGTTGGGAATACTACAGCTGCTATTGGGAAAGGATTTGCAATTGCCTCAGCTGCTTTAACTGCTTTGGCGCTGTTCGCTGCCTTCATGAAAACCGCAGGAGTAAACGCTATCGATGTATCTCAGCCCAAAATTATGGCAGGGTTATTAGTTGGAGGGATGTTGCCATTCGTTTTTTCAGCATTATCAATGAATGCAGTAGGAAGAGCTGCGATGGCCATGATCGAAGAGGTGCGACGCCAATTTAGAGATATTCCAGCTTTAAGAGCTGCACTAGATGTAATGATCAAATACGACTCAGATATGTCCAAAGCTTCGGTTGAGGATAGAAAAATATTTGATGCAGCCGACGGTGTTGCTGAATACGATAAATGTGTTGAGATTTCGACTACCGCTTCCATAAAAGAAATGGTCCTTCCAGGGGTACTTGCTATTGTTGTCCCTGTTGTAGTTGGATTTATTGGAGGAGCAGAAATGCTTGGAGGTTTACTTGCTGGGGTAACAACTTGTGGTGTACTGATGGCTATTTTCCAATCAAATGCAGGAGGAGCTTGGGACAATGCAAAAAAAATGATTGAAGAGCAAGGTAAAAAAGGAACAGATGCTCATAAAGCTGCTGTCGTTGGTGATACTGTAGGGGATCCTTTTAAAGATACTTCTGGACCGTCATTAAATATATTACTTAAACTAATGTCAGTTGTAGCTTTGGTTATAGCTCCAAGTATTGCGATGGATAATGCAGAAGTAACAGCTTATGTAGAAAGTAAAACGAATGGAGTTCAAACTATCGAGTTAGCAGTTGAAAGTAATGAATCAGAAGTGGTTGAAGTATCCATTACCAAAATAGAAGGGCAAGAGCAAATGACTGTTGAAGTAACTGCTGCTAACACTGATAAGCAGCCTGGAACTTTCAAACAGAACAATTAAAGTTCTCAAAAGATAAATTAGAAATTTGCGGAGTATACAAAGGGCCAGTTCAACTGGCCTTTTTTATGTAATCTTGCTAAGACCTTTATCAATTTGAGCAATAACTGCACTGAAATCCTCTTTGTTTTCTACAAAATCCAACCCATCCACGTCAATGATGATCATTTTAGTCTCATCATAAGTACTAATCCAGGCTTCATAACGCTCATTTAATCTGCTTAAATAATCAATACTAATACTATTTTCGTAGTCTCGGCCTCTTTTGTGAATTTTACTGACAAGATTAGGGATGCTACTGCGAAGGTAAATCAATAAATCAGGTCCATCAATCAGAGACTCTACTAGATCAAAGAGTTCACGATAGTTTTTGAAATCTCGTTGATTCATCAGTCCCATTGCATTTAAGTTGGGCGCAAAAATGTAAGCATCTTCGTAAATAGTACGGTCCTGAACAATAGTTTTTTTATTGTTTTTGAACGATAAAAGTTGTTGGAACCTGCTTTTAAGAAAGTAAACTTGAAGATTAAATGACCATCGTTCCATGTGATTGTAAAAGTCATCGAGATAAGGATTGTCAATTACATCTTCAAAATGAGCTTCCCAGCCATAATGTTTAGAAACTAGTTCGGTTAAACTTGTTTTTCCGGCTCCGATATTTCCTGCGATTGCAATATGCATTAGCTGTCTTAATAGTGTTATCGCAAAATAGTTGCTTTTTTGAAAACAAAAAAGAAATCCGCTTTTTAAAACATACTGATATGTTATTTTTTTGATGTAAACTTTGTTTTTTAAAAAAAAGCTGTAGTTTTGTACCACAATAACGAGGAAGGATTTGACTGATTGCAAACCTCGAAAAAAAAATGCTAAAGCAGTGTTGCTTTTCAAAACACACCGTTTGAATCCTTCCGTAAAAGCAATAAATAAATGTCATATTTTTTTACTTCAGAATCTGTTAGTGAAGGTCACCCAGATAAAATAGCAGATCAAATAAGCGATGCTTTGCTAGACAACTTTCTTGCATTTGATCATGATAGCAAAGTTGCTTGTGAGACTTTAGTCACAACAGGTCAAGTAATTTTGGCAGGAGAGGTAAAGAGTGCAACTTATTTGGATGTTCAATCCATAGCTCGTGAAACAATTAACGCCATTGGCTATACCAAAGGGGAATACCAATTTAGCGGAGATTCTTGTGGTGTTATTTCGTTGATTCATGAGCAATCTCAGGATATTAATCGCGGGGTGGATCGCGAGGAAAAAGAAGCTCAAGGAGCCGGTGATCAGGGAATCATGTTTGGATATGCTTCTAATGAAACAGAGAACTTCATCCCTTTGGCATTGGATCTGTCTCACAAAATTTTAATAGAACTTGCAGCTCTAAGAAGAGAGAATGATGCAATTACTTATTTGCGTCCTGATGCCAAATCTCAAGTTACAATCGAATATGATGATCAAAACCAAGCGTTGAGAATCGATACCATCGTGGTATCTACTCAACATGATGATTTTGAAAATGATGAAAAACGAATGTTGGAAAAAATTAAATCTGACATCATCTCAATCTTAATTCCTCGAGTGTTGGCCAAGTGTGAGCCTCGTATTCAAAAATTATTTGGTTCGGATATCACCTACCATGTAAATCCTACAGGAAAGTTTGTGATCGGTGGACCGCATGGAGATACTGGACTAACTGGAAGAAAGATAATAGTAGACACCTATGGAGGTAAAGGAGGTCACGGAGGAGGTGCATTTAGTGGTAAAGATCCTAGTAAGGTTGACCGAAGTGCTGCTTATGCTTCTCGCCATATGGCAAAAAATCTTGTCGCAGCGGGTGTAGCAGATGAAGTACTTGTTCAACTAAGTTATGCAATTGGAGTAGTGGAGCCTACTTCCATATATATAAATACTTATGGAACAGCAAAGTTGAATTTAACAGATGAAGAGATTGCAGAGAAATCGAAATCTTTATTTGACTTGCGACCTTACATGATAGAGCAACGCTTAAAATTAAGGAATCCCATGTATTTAGAAACGGCGTCTTACGGACATATGGGGCGTACGCCTCGTACAATAACCAAAACGTTTGAATCCCCTTATAACGGAAAAGTGTCGAAGGAAGTAGCACTTTTCACCTGGGAACAATTAGATTATGTAGAAAAAATAAAAAAATCATTTCAATTATGAGTAATCAACTCGCAACTCAAGCACTTCATGCAGGTCATGATGCTAAAAATTCACAGGGAACACAAGCTGTTCCAATTTATCAAACAACTTCATATGTCTTTAATGATTCAGATCATGCGGCTAACCTTTTTTCGCTGGCAGAATCTGGATTTATTTATACACGATTAAACAATCCCACCAATGATGTGTTGGAGCAACGACTTGCTGCCATGGAAGGTGGCGTTGCAGCAGTTGCAACCGCATCTGGTACTGCAGCTATAGCAACTACTCTCATGGTAATCCTTAAAACAGGTGATCATATAGTGGCATCAAACAGTCTTTATGGAGGGACCTATAATTTACTATCGAATACCTTACCTCGTTTTGGAATTACTACCACTTTTGTAGACCCAGATAATGCAGAAAATTTCACAAAAGCAATTCAGCCGAATACAAGACTCTTTTTTGCGGAGTCTTTAGGGAATCCCAAATTGGATGTGTTGGACTTAAAAGCTATTTCAGAGCAAGCAAAGAGTGCAAAAGTTCCTTTTTTAGTTGACAATACCGTTGCTTCTCCTGCATTGCTCAATCCAATTGAGCACGGAGCCAATATTGTCATACACTCCTTAACCAAATACTTGACAGGGAATGGTACTTCTTTAGGAGGGGTCATTATTGATGCAGGAACTTTTGACTGGAGTAATGGAAATTTTCCTGAGTTTACTGAACCTAATCCTAGTTATCACGGATTGAATTATCATGAAGCCCTTGGTGCGATAGCTTTTATTGCTAAGGTTCGAATTGAGGGTTTGAGAGACTTGGGAAGTGCACCTAGTCCATTCAATAGTTTTCAGACCATACAGGGTATTGAAACTCTTGATATCAGGATGAAGAAGCATTCTGAAAATGCATTAAAGCTTGCTGCTTGGCTTTCAACTAAAAAGGAGGTGGCTTGGGTCAACTACCCTGGACTTCAAACCTCAAGATACAATGAGTTGGCACAAAAATATTTACCTAAAGGGCAGAGTGGAATTGTAACTTTTGGACTCAATAAAGGTTTTGAAGGTGGAAAAATTGTAGCTGATAAAACCCAACTTTTTTCACTTCTTGCGAATATAGGGGATACCAAGTCATTGATCATTCATCCAGCAAGTACTACACACCAACAATTAGATGAAGAAGCCCAAAAAGCGACAGGAGTAACACCAGATCTCATTCGATTATCGGTTGGATTAGAGGATGTGAAGGATCTGATAGATGATCTAGAAAATGCTTTTGCTTCTCTATAGATACGAACAAACGTGATTCAGTCTCTTACCATTACTGATGTGAAAACGGACTCTGGTGCGTCTTTTGCTGAACTCAATTTGTATTATCAACATTTTGGACAGCCTTTAGATAAAGCACCTGTAGTTTTGATTAATCATTCCCTGACCGGTGATGCGGATGTCACTGGTCAAAGGGGATGGTGGAAAGAACTCGTGGGTCACGAAAAAACAATTGACACTAATAGATATGCCGTTTTAGCGTTTAATATTCCTGGGAATGGAGTCGAAGGTCAAATTTTTTCAAACCCTAAAGATTTTCACACAGGTGATGTGGCTGCTTTATTTTTAAAAGGGCTTGAACTTCTGGGCGTTTCTAAACTTTATGCCCTTATTGGCGGTTCTATTGGAGGAGGGATTGCTTGGGAAATGTCTGTATTGGCTCCCAAACTAACCCAATATTTAATCCCTATTGCTGCTGACTGGAAAGCAAATGATTGGATACTGGCCAACACTTTTTTGCAAAAACGCATACTAGAAAACTCAAACAATCCGTTGGAAGATGCAAGAATCCATGCAATGCTTACCTACAGAACACCTCAGTCATTTGATCACCGTTTTGGTAGAACTCTAAACGAGGAACTTGGAATTTATAATATCGAAAGCTGGCTCATACACCATGGAAAAAAATTAGCAAAGCGATTTAAATTAGAAGCTTACGTACTTGTTAATCATTTATTAGCCTCAATAAACATTGAACGAAACGGTGAAAAGGCAGTTGATTTAATCAAAAGGATTGATGCTGAAATTCATCTAATTGCAGTGGACAGCGACATGTTTTTTACTCCAGAAGAAGATCAAAAAACCTATTCCACGTTGAAGCCACAAAAAGCATCAATTTTTTATCACGAGCTCAAGTCCATACATGGACACGATGCTTTTTTAATTGAAAATGACGCTATGAAACAAATTTTAAAACCTCTTTTTTAAAAACGAAAAAATTTAAATTATGGAAGTCTCTTTAGAACGTATCAACGAAGACTATTTATTTGAAGTAAGCAATGCGAATGGTCATAAAGTACTTTTAGATAATAAATCAAAAACTAGCGGTGAGGTACAGGGAGTAAGTCCCATGGAATTACTCTTAATGGGAGTTGCAGGCTGTAGTGCTATAGATATCGTAGCCATACTTAACAAGCAAAAAATAGATCCTAAACTTTTGAAAATGGAAGTAAAAGGACATCGTCATGCCGATGCAGTACCCTCCTTGTTTTACCAAATCGATATATTGATTCACTTAGAGGGTGATTTTTCTCCAGAAAAAGCAAAACGCGCGGCACAACTTTCTTATGATAAATACTGTTCAGTTTCAAAAACTTTAGAACCCACAGCCAAAATCTACCATAAAGTAATTTTAAATGGAACAGAAGTCTAAACATCATATCGAAACAGTAGCTGTAAGAAATCAAATGGAGCGTTCCGCTTTTTTGGAACACTCTTCCCCTTTACATCTTACTTCTAGTTTTGTCTTTGAAGATGCTGAAGAAATGCGCGCTTCTTTTGCTGAGGAAAAAGAGCGTAATATTTACAGTCGTTTTTCTAATCCAAACACTTCTGAGTTTGTTCAGAAGGTTACAATGATGGAGGGGGCCGAAGATGGAGTTGCTTTTGCCAGCGGGATGGGTGCAATTTTCTCAACCTTTTCTGCATTATTAGCTACAGGTGATCATATTCTTTCCGTACGAGCTGTTTTTGGATCTACCCATACATTATTCACAAAATATTTTCCAAAATGGGAAATTAGTACGACCTATTTTTCAGCAAATGAAGTTGATGAATTGGAAATTCTAATTCAACCTAACACACGCTGTATTTATGTGGAATCACCAACTAATCCTGGAGTAGAGATTTTGGATTTAGAAGTTCTTGGGAAATTGGCAAAAAAGTATAACCTACTATTTATTGTAGACAATTGTTTTGCCACCCCTTATTTACAACAACCCATTCGGTTTGGAGCAGATTTAGTCATTCATTCTGCTACAAAACTCATGGATGGACAAGGTCGTGTGCTTGGTGGTGTTACCGTGGGTAAAAAAGAACTCATACGTGAGCTTTATCTTTTTGCAAGAAATACAGGGTCTTCTCTATCTCCTTTCAATGCTTGGGTTTTATCCAAAAGCCTAGAGACCCTTGCTGTAAGGGTTGATCGACATTGTGAAAATGCACTAAAAATTTCTAAAAAACTTGAAGATCATCCTCAGGTGAATTGGGTAAAATATCCATTTTTACCCTCTCATCCTCAACATAATCTGGCTTTAAAGCAAATGAAAAAAGGAGGAAATATCGTTTCCTTTGAAATCAAGGGAGGGTTAGAGGCAGGCAGAAAGTTTATCAATTCAATTGAATTATGTTCTTTATCAGCAAATTTGGGAGATTCAAGGTCTATTATTACTCACCCGTCCTCAACGACCCACAGCAAGTTATCTGAAGAAGAGCAACAGGCCGTAGGAATCACCTCGGGGATGATCCGACTTTCTGTAGGATTAGAACACGATGAAGATATTTGGAACGATTTAAAAAACGCTTTAAGTAACTAAAATGAGTATTGAGCAAGAATTACAAAAAAGGATATTGGTTTTAGATGGGGCCATGGGAACGATGATTCAGCAATATCCACTGGAAGAGGCTGACTTTCGTTCTTCTCGTTTTAAAGATCATCCTACTCCAGTAAAGGGGAATAATGATTTGTTATCTCTCACCCAACCGGAGATTATTAAATCCATCCATCGGGCTTATTTTGAAGTTGGGGCAGATATTGTTGAAACAAACACCTTTTCATCCACATCAATTGGGATGGCTGATTATCAAATGGAAGCACTGACTTATGAGTTAAATTACCAAAGTGCGAAACTGGCCAAAGAAGTTGCGGAGGAGTTCACCGATAAGGCTCGTTTTGTAGCAGGCTCTATCGGACCAACTAACAGAACCGCTAGCATGTCTCCAAATGTCAATGACCCTGGATTTAGAGCTGTAACTTTTGATGAATTGGTAGAAGCTTATAAGGAACAGGTAAATGGACTGATTGATGGTGGAGCAGATTTACTCATGGTTGAAACAATATTTGATACCCTGAATGCAAAAGCAGCACTTTTTGCGATTGATAAGGTTAAAACAGCAAAAGATGTATCTATTCCTATCATGATTAGTGGAACAATAACTGATGCTAGTGGTCGAACACTTTCTGGACAGACGGTTGAAGCTTTTCGAATTTCATTAAGTCACATACCAGTACTGAGTATAGGTTTCAATTGCGCCTTGGGCGCTGATCAATTATTGCCCTATGTAAAAAGACTCTCTCAACAGAGTAGTTGTTTTGTCTCAGCTCACCCTAACGCAGGACTCCCCAACGCCTTTGGGGAATACGACCAGACTCCAGAAGAAATGCGAGATTTGATAGAGGATTACCTCAAGCAAGAAGCAGTCAATATTATTGGGGGATGCTGTGGTACTTCACCCGAACATATTCGATTAATAGCTGAAGTGGCTAAAAATTACAGTCCAAGAAATCCTAGAGCACTTCATCATGGTTGATTTCAAAAAAAAGGCATTAATGCTATCCGGTTTGGAACCCCTTGTGATCAATGAGCAAACTAATTTTGTGAATATAGGCGAGCGAACCAATGTTACTGGATCAAGAAAATTTTTGCGACTGATAGAAAATCAAAAGTATAATGAAGCCATAGAAATTGCTAGAGATCAAGTATTGGGTGGTGCACAGATCATAGATGTTAATATGGATGAGGGGATGATTGATGGCGTTGAAGCCATGACCACTTTCTTAAATCTTATTGCAGCAGAGCCAGATATTGCACGAGTTCCTGTCATGATCGATAGCTCTAAATGGGAAATCATAGAAGCGGGACTGAAAGTAGTTCAGGGTAAAAGTGTTGTAAATTCTATCAGTTTAAAAGAAGGTGAAACCAATTTTTTAGAGCAAGCCACTATCATCAAAAAGTTTGGTGCAGCAGTTATTGTTATGGCTTTTGATGAAAAAGGTCAAGCGGATAATTTAGACCGACGTATAGAAATTTGTAAGCGATCCTATGATCTACTTGTAGATCAAATTGACTTTGCACCCGAAGACATCATATTTGATCCTAATATTTTCCCAGTTGCAACGGGTATGGAAGAGCACCAAAAGAATGCCTTAGATTTTTTTGGTGCCACCAAATGGATCCGCAAACACTTACCCCACGCAAGTGTCAGTGGTGGAGTAAGTAACGTATCCTTTTCCTTCAGAGGAAATAATACCGTAAGAGAAGCCATGCATGCTTCATTTTTATATCACGCTATCAAAAATGGGATGAATATGGGAATCGTTAATCCAACCTTACTTGAGGTTTATGATGAGGTTCCCAAAGAATTAATGGAATACGTTGAGGATGTTTTACTTAACCGGAGAGACGATGCAACGGAACGCCTTCTTGACTATGCTGAGCGATTAGTGTCAACCAAAAAAACTCGTAAAAAAGAAGATGACAGCTGGCGTAAGGAAAGTTTACAGACTAGAATTACTCATGCACTAATAAAGGGTATTGATAGTTTTATTGAAGCCGATGCAGAAGAAGCAAGATTGGAAGCCAGTCAACCTATAGAGGTCATCGAAGGGCCGTTAATGAAAGGGATGAACATCGTTGGAGACTTATTCGGTGAAGGAAAAATGTTTTTACCCCAAGTGGTCAAGTCTGCTCGAGTGATGAAAAAAGCAGTAGCTTATTTG
>JAQWHT010000103.1 GCA_029249225.1 Flavobacteriaceae bacterium | reverse complement strand
AAATGTTGTACATAGGTTAACATTAGCGTTTGCTATTTGAGCATCAATAGTTGAATCATCGACAACAGTATAGCTTACTCCATTAAGTTCATATTCATTCCCAACTAAAGCAAAATCATATGCTTTTATTGTAATTCCATTTACGTCTAAATAAATAGGAAATATGGGCTCTGTTGTTGTAGTTAGAGTTTCTTCATCTGGAGAACAAGACACGGTTGACGAAATAAACAGTAAAAAAAGAAGTAGCTTTTTCATTGTGTTGGTTTTAAGATAGTTCAAGATATGAATTTTACAGATATTGTAAATTCCAACAGTGTCAAGAAAGCAGTTAAAAAGTGTCCAATTTATTCTTATAAAAACCATTAAGAACTATCAATTGTCTTAGTTTGTGTCAGTCCTGTGTCATTTTGAAAATGTATATTTTTCTTTAAACCCTGTTTATATTGGCTTAACAAAGAAAGGGACAAATACTTGTAGAATATATGGAGTTATAATCCATTGACTTCCTTTTACTTCTCTAATAAGAATACTATAAAATATAGTGAATAGGTTGGAGTTAACTTTTACTTATTTTATTTTAACCGTTGGATTTAATATTTTTGAATTATGGATTTAGAAAATATAAAAACTGCAATTTTAAATGCAGTTGACTCAATTGCTAAAAGTTTAGGTGTTGAGATGCGAGTTTTAGTTATTATTGCTTTTTTAGTTGGTTATCTAATTGGGCGATTTTAGTTTTATGAACTATTTAAAATAATTATGAATTGCTGCGCTTGTATTTTTATATGATTTTTTATTAACGATTGGCATGAAAATTATTTTTCACAGCACGGTGTCTGAATCAGGTATAGCTGTCTATTTTTAAGTGTAAGGTTTTTCAACAAAAAAATCTTATCCTCTGTTACTAAGACAAAGTCACTCCTCTTGACTTAGTATAAAAGGATTCGTTCATTCTAACTAACATCTTGTAGGTCTAACTAAATAAGTTATTATCATTTTGCACTACGCTAAATGAATCGCACTTTGGATTAGGTAAAGCGTCTCTGTAAATCATCGCCACATCCTCCTTTTTTCTGATGTTATTTTATTTGTAATTCCAGATATTCTTTTCGTATAATTAGTGATTTTAAATTCTGAAAAAAAATAGGACATATTCTCCAAATCAATTATCAACGGTTTTGATCAGTACTTAAATTATTGTAATGCGACTGCTGTAATAATTTCTTTCGGTTTCACTGGAACTAGTGCATAGGAGAAAAATTTGCCGTTTTCCTTACCTTTAGACAGAGTATTTCTTTTTTTATTTATGTCAACGTATTTAAATTCTCCTTCAAATTTTATTTTCCAAAATATCTTTTTTTCACCTAAATTTTCAAAAGTAGTTTTATATTTTCCAAAGTGTTTTACCCCAATCTTAGTTCCCCTAATTGAGACCCCTTTAACCGAAGCCCAAGTTTGATTTTGCTCTAATCTAGACATCGTTTCTATTACTTCATCATTGGCATTGATTCCCATTAACCCTCTAGTAATATGTTCAATAACCGTAAAGCTAATTTCAGGATAATCTCTCCTTAAATTTGATTTGTCGCAGAGATCTTTAATCATTTGATTCGCAATTTTTGGGTAATCGTACTGATAAAATAAAATCGGTAAATACGATTTTAACTCAATGATGAGTTTATCGTGATTTTCTTTATACCAATTAATTATATCAGTAATTCTATAATAATCCTCTAAAACGTCAAAATATAGAAGAAAATGAAGAAATGCTTCATCTTTTCCAATCGAGAAATAATCAAAGGTTTTGTTTTCATAAATAATCGATTTGTAGGCGTTCCTTGATTTATCCCACCAAAATGTCTCTAAAAAACGAAGTTCCATTGACAGGTCTCTTTCATATTTATCGATTTCAAGACGTTCTCTTTTTTGAAATTTTAAGAATTCGATATGAGCCTTTAGTGCTGCTATATAGGATGCAGTTAAATCAATTCCTAAAAAACTTAACATATTTCCCCGCTCATAATAGGTTGGAATACCTCTTGAATTTCCAAATCTATTCTCTGGGAAGTCCTTTACATTTTGTATGAACATAAATCTATTTCTAGTTTTTGCTTTTTCAGAACTTATTCCCCATTCTTTAACATATTCGTTGAGACTTAGCGAAATAAAATTTTTAATCTCAGACCTATCGGTATAGCGACTATCACCTGTCCAATTATGAATTCTTTTTATTGAAAAGATTAAATCAAAGTTAGCGGGAAGATTATACCAGAAATCATTGTCGTTATTATAATCAACGGGCGCAGGTTTATCATACCTATTAATTTCCCAATAAGTAGCATAATTTTTTGATTTACTGATGTTTTCACAAAACTTCAAGACCATATTGAAGTTGTGAGCGCTTAATCCTAAAATTTCTGCACCTATTGACTGATGAGAAACATCTCTTACACAAAAAGCCTCTCTATTAGGAAGTGCCGCCTCATACCAAAAACCGACAGGATCTGTATTTCCGTGAGAGAAAGACAAAGCTTTATTTTTAGCCCAATTGACCGATGAAGCTAAAGCCTTATCTGATGAGTCAAAATAAAATGTCGAATGGGAATTAGATTGAGAATATGTTATTGATACATGAAAGAGTAAAAAAGGGATAATAAATTTTGTCATACTCAAATTTACAAGATTTGCCAGTTAAATCATAGGCCAATACTCTTCATTGAGTTCAGGAACTTCTTAGCCTAGTTAGGTATTGGAAGTATTGAGGATTCTCTAAAACTTTTCGTGATGAATTTAGTAGATTTGAGGGTATGAAAAATCTTTTTCTAATCCTACTTCTTATCGCAATAAGTGGTTGTACTGTTGATGATTGTATAGTAATTACTCGAAAGGAAAAAACAGGCGTTAATTTTTTATTCTTTTTTATAGACAACAACAACCTTATTGCGAATAATGATAATATAATTGATGAATACGGAGCTATTCCTTCAGGAGCAGTTTCAGAGGAAGTTTATAATCAGTACGAAGTTGGAGATACATACTGCTTAGATTAATTCCCTTACTGAAACTTTAGAATAGAATTAGTGGACTTAAATAAATCAAAAACCTCAATCTAATCACAACTTTATTTTCTTTATCTAAATGTTCTAAGAGGCTTTTCTTTTTAAAATGTAGTAGAACTTCTTGGACCTGATGTTCCAATGATTTATATCTTTAGATAATGAAACAGCTAAATTTTTATCTAAGATTTTTCCTTTGTTTTATAAGCTGTATATCACTGATATGTTGTTTAAATGATGAATTTATAGAGCAGCAAGAAGTAGAAGATGAAAGCTTAGTATTTGAGACCTTTGTTCTTGAAAAAAAAAAATAATCCTCATTTAAGTGAGGATATTGTCTTTGAAATAAAAAATAAAAATATCAAAGGAGAGCTTAAAACCTATTTTTTCAATTCTATTCCTACTTTTTCTACAAACGCAAAAACCGTTGAAATAGAAAATTTAAAACAAGTAAGCTCAAGTAGTCCTGTTGATTTTAGAAAACCGACCACTTACAAATTAATATCTGAATCAGGAAGTATTAAAACATACACTGTCAACATCACTTGGGATGATAAATTAGCACACCTTTACATTCACACAGAACAAGGGTTGCCTATTGTTTCAAAAGATGAATACGTCTACGCAAAATTAATAGTAGATGGACAAACTAAATATGATGATCGAACTTTTGAGCTAAGCCAAAAAGCAAGAATCAAAGGCAGAGGTAATTCTAGTTGGAATTGGCCAAAAAAACCGTATAAAATTAAACTAAATACCAAAGAAACTCTTTTATCAGACAAGGACTCTATCTCAAGACTTTTGCCTGAAAAAGATTGGGTACTTTTGTCTGATTATCAAGACGGTGTTCATTTACTAAACAATATTGCTTTTTTGATCGGAAGAATGCTAGAAATGTCTTTTACGAATACTGTTATCCCGGTTGAATTAACTTTAAATGGTGAGTATCTCGGCTTGTACGGTTTGACAGAACAAGTGGAAATAAAAAATAATCGCGTAAATATTGGTGATTCAGGTATATTGTTAGAATTAGATCAATACTTTGATGAAGACTGGCAATTTAGATCAGCTATTTACAATTTGCCTGTCATGATAAAAGATCCTGAGCTAGAGTCTAATGTAACACTAGAATTGATTGAAAGTGAATGGAATACTTTTGAATCGTTAATAGCAAGTCAAGATTTCCCCAACAATAATTACCTTGATTATATTGACATTGAATCAGTAGCTAAATATTTTATTGTCTGCATGCTAACTTCAAATGAAGAAATTAATCATCCAAAGAGCACTTACATTCATAAAGAAAATGGAGGGAAATATGTAATGGGTCCAATCTGGGATTTCGACTGGGCCTATGGTTTTGAAGGAAGCTACAAACATTTTAGCACTCCTAACAACGATTTGTTCTGGACACCCTCAAAGAGCGGAACAGCCTTTTTTAAGCGACTGATCTTAACCGACCCTAAAATCAAATTATTAATTAAAGAATATTGGACTAGCTTTCAAACTAAACACCTCGACAACTTAATGACAAAAATAGAAGACTATAGTTTTATTATTAATGGAGCTAAAGCTAGAAATTTGGAGCTGTGGAATAGAGACTTAGTGATCGATGAGCAAGTCATGAAGCAATGGATTGAAAATAGGGTCTCCTATTTGAATAGCGTTATAAATAGCTTTTAAATTACTGCTATATTACTGTGGGCTTCTTATCAAACTTATTGTGAAATTATATGTGCCTATGGTTTCGTTTTAACAAACGATAATACAACATCAATTCATGGTTTAATATTCTTCCCATGGATTGTTATCCTTGTCTGTTGGATCTACTTTTCTCAAAAACCAATAATTGTTTTCCTTTCTTTAGGTCTTTATCGATGTTGAGCTGCCATCCATTCCATAATACTTACAGGTTTTTCTTTCCACAATACAGGACTTTTATCGTAGTCATTAAATACTTGATTGGCATGTAAGTATACCCAAGACCAATGACCATTGTACAAATAGTTTTTTCCTCCATATTGATTACTAATGTCTACAACATGGTCAAACAAACTATAGTGTACATTTTTATTGCCAATTTGTTTTAGACGCTTAAATAATGGTGTTGCTGTTTTATCTGCTTCTGTAACAGTATCGTCTTGGGAGTGAACAAACCAGATGGGGATTTTTTTCAGCCTCAAAAGTTGACTCTCAGTGATAAATTCATTGTAATAAGCTAAAGAACTAATATAACCCGCTGAAAAATAGTTAGGATTTTCAATTAAAAGCTTCAAGGTCATATAGCCCCCATTGGAACATCCTCCTAAATAAATTCTATCACTATCAATAGATGGATTGTTTTTTACATAGTTTTGAATTAAACCCATTAAAGCCTTGTGGTAAATATCATCTTCTTGACCTCGGGTGTAATCTGAGGTTACTCCATGCATCCAACGTGTTGGTGTTTGGGGTACAAGTACAGCTGCACCTTTAAAATGTCTTTGAATTTCTGGGGAAGCATAATTGTATGCCTTGTTCGCAATTAAAGGAATAGTCGGGTTTGTACCTCCTTCTCCACCTCCATGAAGCCAAATAATTAAAGGAATTTTACTTTGAGTTGTCTCTGGCAGGAAAGAAGCGTAAGTCAATTGAATTCCATCTTCATGAGTATAAGTTCCACTGCTGTCAAAGTCATCAACAATTGGAATGATTCGATTTTGCTCCCTGTTCCAAACAGACTGAGTTGGGGTATGCAGGATAACCAGTTTATAATCAATCCATATATTTCCACTACTGGATTCAGCTCTATGGTATTGAATTGGAGACCCTAAAGGGTCATTTGGTGCAGAAGCAAGTAAAAGCGTAATATGTAGTCCCTCTTTATCAGGCATTCCTTTAGAGTCCGAGGAGAATGCCTTAATTATTTTTCGTTTCCCAGATTTAAACTTTGAGGGTATGGGTGCTACCTCTGAATCTCTATTCACAAAAACCTCAAAATCATCTGTGGAGATCAAATCAGATTTTTGAACGGGATTCAATATAATTTTATTTACAGCCGGACCCCAATCAAATCCAGTGATTTCAATTACATATCCATTTGCTAATTCAGATTGTGCTTGGACAGTATATAAAATGGTTGAAAATATTAATAGTAGTAATTTTATTTTTTTCATAATTATATCTGTAATTTTTAGTTATTCCAATTCTAGAATTAATATCTTTTAAAAATATAAATAATTAAAGTTGAAGGAAAATTCTCAATGATAATTTTCAAATACTAAAATATAAATTTCCCTGTGTAAAGATTATAAAGAACCAATACAACAATGATAAGAATCAATTGAAATAGTATCTGACCTGGTGTATTCCATTTTTTCTTCATGATCTAAATCTAAAAAAACTTTATCTACTAACTCCTTTTTTTAAAGTAAAATGATTTTACCTCCCCCGATAGCCTCTCAAAATTTTTCAAAAAAAACACCACAAAAAACTCTCCTTATAAGGAGAGTTTTTATTGGTCAATATTGTGCATTTCTAATACTGGGAGATTTGTACTCTTGTATTAGTTTGTGAAAACTCAGCAAAAGCTGTTTCATCAAAAAATGTTTGCATTGCATCCGCTTCTTTTTTATTTTTTGGTCCACCCGCAAAAGCTTCACTTAAATTTGAGGATGTTGCATAAATAAACATACTTTCTCCATTACTAGAACCATGAGTTAATTGACCTACAGCTGCAAATCCATTTGGTTTAAACGTTTTCATGAGTTTTGAAAATGCTGCTACGAATTTCCCGGTATCTTTTGAATGAACTTTGAATATCCAAGCTTGTCCTATTGGACCTACTTTATCAAGATTAACATGACTTAATACATTCCCCGCTTCAGCTCTTATACTTTTAATTTTACCTCTCATCCCAGAGGTGTATAAATCCCATTGTTCCCCTTTTAAAGAATTTCTAAAATCAGCAAGTGATTCAGGAGAAGGACTAAACATACTTATCATGTGGGTAGCGTTGAAGCCCTCTCCTTTAAGTGGGATGCTTGAGAATGATACAGCTATATCAGAGGTTCTTTCAACTGTGGAATAGTAGTTGTCAACTAAAGTAGTAACAGTTTTTCCATTCCCTGCCTCTACTTCAAAAAAAACATCATACCAGTATAATTGTTGTGAAAACCCAAAAAAGGGTATTGTGATAAAAATTAATAATAGTTTTTTCATTTTAATTGATTTATGATTTAATAATTTCTCTAATTTACATAAAATCGATATAGAGTCCTGTGCTGAGCTTCATCCCAATTTTAATTTGACAAATTCCTCAAGAATTTGAACCCTTAGTGCATATATGTTCCATCTGGTAAAATAGTTGGCAACTTGTATACTGGATTCGTTATTAAATCAAATATTTTAGGATCGTTATTTTTAACCTTTTGAAAGGTATTTAGTTTCCATTCATGATCGATTTCTTCCAAACGATTTTCTTGTGCTCCTAAAATTGAGGTTAACGCCCAATACAAATATTCTAAAGTCTGACAATCTGAATAGTCGCAAGTTTGATCGTAATAAGTATACCAAGCATTTTCCGGATACTTACTAGGAATTGACATAAACTTTCCGCCCCTAGCAATATCCATAGCATTTGATAATTCTGATCCCGCATATTGTCCAAACTCACGAGGATAAGCATTAGAATGGCCTGCATTGTTAATAAGGTGTAGTACTTCTTCTAACGTTGCATCAAATCCTCCTTTTCTCCCATTAGACACATAATTTGGATTGGTTTCGTCGTTGCCTAGATCTTGACCTTCTCTTTCCTTAGAAAGATCCAAGTCAAGATCATTTTCACTTTTCCACATTACCATAAACGAACATTTTTCGTGCATCTTGGTTAACACCAGTTGGTCGTCAACAACTCCATCTTCATTATTATCAAGATATTGAGCCATTACATTCGCTGCATGCAATAGTTTGCTGTTTTCAACAGCTGCCACGGCATAAATATCTATCCCAAAAACTACCACCTTTCTGTTAAAATTTGAGAATCCAGTATCCGCATGATGCACTATCGAAAAATTGGGGTCATTTCCTTTGTCAAGCTCCTCAGTGAATGAATCGTTTTGACTAAATGAAATATTCATCAATAACGCAAATACAGAGATTAAAAACCATTTCATAACTTTAAATATAGCTGAATATCACTTCTTACATACAACGTAAATCAATTCTAATCCCATTTAAAAAAACTCACAACTTTTTTGCAAATTCTGAACGAGTCCAAATGATGGGTGAATTTAATTCTTTTGGAATTTTACCTATTATCTTAAATTTTGTTGGAACTGTTAAGCTTATCGGTTTATTAGGATTCCCAAGTTCAAAGGGGATCATCTTAAAATTATATCTGTTTTTATCGTATTTAAAAATACAATGGTATGATTCTAGTTCTAATATTTTTTTAGTGTTGTTCGTATCCATAGCATCTAGTAATTGGTAAAAGCATTTTTCAGAAGTTGCAAAATAAAAATTCTCCTCGGGTTCAAACGCCTGAGAATACACTGTAAAACTTAAAAGCCATAGAAAAAGATAAAGATGCTTCACTTGGAAAAAATTAATTCAATTAAAAGTGAAAAATACTAATTATGAGGACATCCCAATCAATCTAGTACTATTTAAGTGAAGATTTAGGGAATTCCTTTTTGAGGCTTTGATGATCGCTAAAAACTTATAAAAGAATTGAACATAGGTTTTATCAACTAATATGAAATCAATTATCTTAGCCTAAAAAGCAATGATGAGAGCTATGCGGTTGATGATGAGCTGGGTTATACTAATTTTCTACTCTTGTCAAAAAGAAGAAATTCCTCAAGATTTTTTAGAAAAATACCACAATACCTATTGGGAAGCAGAAGATGGTGGAAGCCAGAATATTGGATTTTATAATGACCCTCTTCAGTTTATTTTTACAGCCTCTTGCTCACGTGCTGGATTTGGAGATTTTGTAATCGAAGAAGCTGATGATTTTTTAATCACAAAAAATACGTTGAACGAGCTCCATTTTTCAATCGTATTTCTAGAAGAATGTGATCCAACGATTTATTTAAACTGGAAAGTTGAAACCTTTGATAATATCTTAATCCTAACTAGAAAAAGACTTGTCGGCTATCGTGAGTGTGTCATGTATAAAGATGGCGGAGATTTTTCTACTGGATTCCGACTTCAAGAAAAAACTCTTGACGAAGTTTGCGCTGTTTCTTCCTTTTAAAATAGTTTTAGTAACTAATATAATTTAGAGTGACAATAATAAGCTGTCGCTCTCATCCAAAGCTTTTGAGGAAATTTGTACATTTAAAAGTAAAAATTTATGATAACGCACTTTGCTTTTAAAAAACCGGTACATTGTTAAAAACTATAATATTGAATTTTCATCAACAGTGCTTCATAGGGGGCTCCCAATTCTTTTAGCAATTACTGCTGTAAACTCACTATTTCAAGAGTACAGATGGATACTCAAACAACTAATACCGTATGATAAATGAAAAAACTAATCATTATTTTCAGTGTTCTATTTTTAGCCTTTAACTCTTGTGAAAAAGAGGAATCGGCTCCAAGAATTCTCCCTTCAAATCCTAATCAACCCAATACAACTTGACTTATCAGCTAACCCCAACGCTATACCAGAGTACACCCTCAGTTGGAAAAATTGATTAATTAATAAATTGTTTTCTAATATAAGGCTGATTGATTTGACCAGTGTCGAATTTACTTCATTACCAGGTTCAACCCCCTTGTAATCATCACTGTTTCAATTGATTTTTAGGATCGTTACACCCTAGAACTCCCTTATAAACAACTAATTTATGACTTTTACGATTGCACTAATGTGAACAGTAGCACAGCAAAAGGTTTTTCATGATAATATTATCTGATGGCTCGATTTTGGACTGTCTTGAAAACTCTACAACTCTTAAATCATGGACAGGAATCTCTTTTTACACTCCTTTAACTTGGGTTTAAATCTGTGAGTGGTTACTAGCCATCTTATTCCAATCCTCCAATGAACGCTGTATTAGGGAAAAAAGACTGCTGACTTTTAATTTGATCAGTGGAAACTGCTGTATTCCACAAGTATACCTTTTTTAATGAGGGGAGTTGCATAGCAACATCAAATACTTGTTGGTCAACTTGTGTACTGTGAAGATTAAGAATTTCAAGATGCTTTAGAGGACTCAACAAACTCAATTTTACATTAGAAAGATCGCTTTTTTGGAGATATAATCTGGTGAGATTTTGCATGTTAGAAATTGTTTCTAGCGTCTTGTTTTGAAGATCCACTTCACTCAAATTTAACCAAGTAATGTATTGAGCATACTTCTTAAGAACAGCAATAGTATTATCATTTAATGAGTTTCCTTGAAAACGGACATCAAGTAAAGAATTTTCATCCGCTAGTTTTCTCCAACTTAACTGATGCTTTTCCAGAATTAAATAATCGTCTTGTGAGAGAGGTTTTAAGCTCACTTTTTCGAACCAGGGTTTTTCTCTCGTGTCAACATTGTATTGTCTTAGTAATAAGCTTTGGATTTCTTCACTTAAACTCTGTTCAGAAAGTGCAGAATCAATTTCTGCACCTTCTAAAATCCACCACTCAATTAATTTTATTTCAGAATAGGTTAAGGGTATACCTGCTGGTGGCATAAATCTCTTATCTGACTGTTCTTTTATTATACGATTGTAAACTAAGCTTTTATCTAAGTCTTTCTGAACAATCGCTTTACCACTTAAACCACCTTTAAAAAGCCCAACCGGTGTTGTCATGTCAAGTCCTCCCCTTTGGATCTGATTGTTATGGCAGGAGATACATTTCCTTTCAAATAGAGGCTGAATAAAATCATTGTAGACATAGATACTATCTAATGAAGTCAGAGTAAAATCTTGTTTTGGCTCATCGTTTATTAGATTTACTTTAAGCCATTCTGGAGCATGCTCGAAAAGGTAATTTTCCCCATGTGTAAGTGAACCGCCGTTATGACCGACAAACAAAAGAGTGAGAATCACCATAACGTTGTTTAGTTTTTTGAAATCTGGAAAATTGAAATATGTGGAACGCATTATCCAGCCTAACCCACATAGCACTAATAATAATATCCCTGACCATTGATGAAGCCAAAGTTGCGCTTCAATATAATGACCACTTTTAGATAACAATAGTCCAAATATTACCGTAATTATTGTGGAAATAAAAGAAAAAAACCAAACTATAGAAGTGTTACTCATTCTATTTCTAATTCCTGGTAAATCAAAAATTAAAGCAAGAATCAAAAATCCAATAGGTATATGGACTATTAAAGGATGAAGTCTGCCAAAAAACGAGCTAATCTCAAGAAAAACCATTTCTACACACGATGAAGTTTGACTGGATAGGTTTTTCCAGAGTTCCATTGAGGGACATAAATGTTTTCATCATCGTCAATACAAACATCATGCGGATTTAAAAATGTTTTTTGATCATAAACAGGAGCTTCAAGCACGCCTTCTTTATACTTTGGTTTTGACCCTCCCGGCATTGAGACCACTTTATTATTTGGGTCTAGAACTGCAAGCATTCCATCATAAGTACCCCAATCTTTAGTCACTATTACTGCAAAATAGAGCATTTCATTTTTTAAAACTGGTCGGCAAATATAACAGGAAGAAAGGGGTACAGTCTCTAAATATTTCCCGTCTAGTGAAAAACGTTTAAAACAATTCGCAGTCCTCGAGGTAATCAGTAGACAAGGTGTTTTTCCTTTTCTTGTATCCAAAGTAATTCCATGACAGCAATCAAATTGATCCTCACGGTCACCTTTCCCCCCAAAATGACGAATATAATTCCCTTTTGAATCATATTGAATAATAAAATCTAACCCATAACCATCAGCAATATAGATATCCCCATTAGGTGCAATCGCAGTTTCAGTAGGTTTAAATTGAGAAGCGTTTTTATATTCTCTAATTTCTTTAGGTGTAAAAAATTCAAGAAGTTTTTTACCATCTAAGGTTGTTTTGCAAACCTTATGCGAATCAGGATCCGTGATAAACAAGAACTCATCTTCACCTTCTGACGAGATGGTAAGTCCATGAGCTCCAGGGTAATCCGTTCCCCACGCATCTAAAATTTTTCCTGAACGATCATAAATTAAAATATTATTTTTAGGATGAGTTGTTGTCATAAAAATTCTATTCTTCTTATCAAGAATCATCTCATGACAATCGTTTACAGGAAACTGGGAGGGATCCTGAATACCCCATTCTTTATCTACTCGATATTTAAACTCTCCATGACCTATGATTGGATCTTCTTCAATGGCTTTTTTTGTTTTAATAAAAATATCATGAAATGGAGTAACTGCTATACTGCCCGCGGCAACTGTCGAATTTTGAATAAATGCTCTTCTTGTTTTTTTCATTCGAATTGTATTTAACTTAAGATTTCCTGAACTACATTACCATGTACATCTGTGAGTCTGTAGCGTCTACCTTGAAATTTAAAAGTGAGTTTTTCGTGATCAATTCCAAGTAGGTGCATTAAGGTTGCTTGAAAGTCATGCACATGAACGGGTTTTTCAAGTATATTGTATCCAAATTCATCGGTTGACCCTAGTGTTATTCCTTTTTTAATCCCAGCGCCAGCCATAAATATGGTAAAACAACGTGGATGATGATCTCTACCAAAACTTTCGGGAGTTAATAACCCTTGAGAATAATTTGTTCTCCCAAATTCTCCACCCCAAATCACTAGTGTATCATCTAATAAACCTCTTTGTTTTAAATCTTGTATTAATGCAGCTGTAGCCTGATCAGTATCTTTACATTGGATTTTGATTTGATTGGGTAAGTCTCCATGCTGATCCCAACCTTGGTGATAGAGTTGCACAAACTTCACGTCCTTTTCAATAAGCTTTCTGGCCAATAGACAATTTGCTGCAAAAGTTCCAGGAGTCTTACTGTCTTTTCCATACAGGTCAAAAATATAATCAGGTTCATCGGCAACATCCATTACCTCTGGTACTGAAGTTTGCATTCTAAAAGCCATTTCATACTGCTTCATTCTGGAAAGTATTTCTGGATCTCCAACATCTTGATGTTGGAGCTTTTGCAACGTTTTAAGATGTTGTAATTGGGTCCTTCTATTCTCTTGACTCACACCAGGAGGATTGTCTAGATAGAGTACAGGATCTTTTCCTGATCGAAATTGAACTCCTTGATGCTGTGAAGGTAAAAAGCCGTTACCCCAAAGCCTAGAATAAAGTGGTTGACCATATTTATCTTTGGTTAAAAGAACGACAAATTCAGGCAAATTTTTGTTATCAGTACCCAGACCATAACTCAGCCAAGAGCCTATAGAAGGTCGACCCGGAAGTTGTGATCCGGTTTGTAAAAAGGTAATTGCTGGATCATGATTAATTGCATCGGTATACATGGACTTAATAAAGCATAAGTCGTCCACAATCTTAGAAGTATAGGGCATCAGTTCACTTACCCAAGCACCACTTTGTCCGTACTGTTTAAAATCAAAAATTGATCCTGCTAAAGGGAAAGTAGTTTGCCCTGCTGTCATTCCAGTCAATCGTTGATTACCCAAAACACTATCCGGTAGTTCTTTCCCGTTCATTTTATTGAGCAATGGTTTGTGATCAAACAAATCAAGCTGCGAAGGAGCTCCACTTTGAAACAAATAAATTACCCTTTTTGCTTTCGGAACAAAATGAGGAATCCCAGCGCCACTT
>JAQWHT010000099.1 GCA_029249225.1 Flavobacteriaceae bacterium | reverse complement strand
TAAATACAATTAAAAATAATTGCCTCGTCCAATAAAATTAAGTTTTGGTCTGCTGCACCGCCTCTTACATTAAACCCTGATGCCCCTTCTCCACCATTAGTAACACCCGGCAAAAGAGTAATGGATTTTATTATATCAACTTCTCCTAACGCAGCAGGCATATTTTTAATTGTATTTATAGCCAACGAATTGACACTCATCTGAGGACTTTTTAAATTTAGTCGTTCTACATTTTCATTTACTACCACTTCTTCCAAAAGTTCAACTTCAGGAACTAGTTTTATGTCATAAGTGAGGTCCTGAGATAAATCAATGGGCTGTTCTAAATTTTTGAACCCTAAATAACTGATTAATAATTTTTGATCACCTTGAGGGACACTTATAGAATAGAAGCCGTATTCATTGGTAGTAGCTCCTATGTTCAACTGGGGGAATAATACATTGACACCAATAAGTTTTTCGTTTGTCTCTATGTCTGATATATATCCACTTAAAACAAAACTATCCTGTCCAGTCAGACTAACAGCATAAAACAAGATTACAAATAAGAAAGAAAATTTTTGCATTAAGTTAAGGTTGGATGGCTATATCAACGCCCTGGGAGATTCAAATAGTTAAAAAGTACAAAGGAGTATTAAAAAGACACTCCAAAACCTATATTTCCAAGTAGTATTCCTTCGGTTCCTAATCCCGGGATAGGGGGTATGTCTTCAACAAAGGTCTCCGTAATTCCATTTAATGTAGAGGTGAAATTTAATACGTCAGGAATCGTACCCATTCCATAGCCTAATTCCAGTCGAAAGAAAATTGTTCCTTGAGTTCTTAATCCAATTTTAAAATTAGTAGTATCTAAATTAAGTTTAGTTGAGCCGGACCCTGTGAGTGTTGTTGTTGAGTCAGAAAATTGAAGATCGTTAAAAGTGATATCAGTTAAGAGAGATCCTTTCCCAACCCCGACAAAGAAACCACTACCTTTTTTGTTAAAGTAATAATTTACTCCGTACTCAGTATAGGCAATATTCGTTTCAATTTCATCAAAGTTAAGCGGTATTTTGCTGTAATCTATGTAGGGGGCAAAGTGATTGTTGAGTGTCGGAAGTACGAGTTCAGCATATCCAGAAGCAAGATTAGGAATGCCAAGTTTAAGGCCTATTGAAAACCGCTTTACTTTAACAGAATCTTCAACTTCTGTTTTAATTTCTTCATTTTGTGCCATGAGTGTGAGGCTTGAAAAAACGAAAAGTAAAGTAATTAAAATATTATTCTTCATGGATTTTTTAAGTTAATTTTAGATGGTCTATTTGCTAATTCCCAAGCAGTTAGAAAAATCAATTTAGTCCTTTTGGCTAAAAGGTCATACATGATTTTGTCAGGAGTATCTCCTGGTTTGTGATAATCTTCATGAGTTCCACTAAAATAAAAAATCACAGGAATATTGTTTTTTGCGAAATTATAGTGATCACTTCGGTAATAAAATCGATTAGGATCTTTCTCATCATTAAAGGTATAATCAATTTTAAATTGAGTGTATTTTGTATTGGTTGCCTCTGAAATATCATGCAAGTCTTGACTCAATCGGTCTGAACCAATTAAATAAATATAATTTGGATCTTTATCATCTCTTCTTGGGTCTGTCCTACCGATCATGTCTATGTTTAGATTGACCATGGTTTCAGTTAAAGGATATAAGGGGTTTTGCGTGTAATACTTTGACCCTAAAAGACCTTTTTCTTCACCTGTTACATGAAGGAAAATAAGTGATCTTTTTGGACCATTTCCTTTCTTCTCAGCCTGTTTAAATGCCTCAGCAATTTCTAATAAAGCAACGGTTCCGGAGCCATCATCATCGGCCCCATTATTAATTTCTCCATTTTTCACTCCAATATGATCTAAATGCGAGGAGATCACAATATATTCATCAGGAAATTCATTGCCTTTGATAATGGCTACAACATTTTCTGATTGTACATCAGCCCCCTTGATCGATAATGTCATGGGCTGAGTGTAATTTATTGTTCCATTAGCAGGATCAATTTCATGGGTAGAGTAAAAGTTTTGAAGGAAGTCTATTGCACGTTTTTGACCTACTGTTCCTGTCTCTCTTCCCTGAAAATAATCTGACGCATAGACGTAAAGATTTTCTTTAAGTTCTTTAGCTGTTATGGTCTCCGCATAGTCAGTCAAAGTCCATTGATTTTGACTAAAAATTAACGTCGGAACTACAAAAAGGGATATTAAAAGTTTTTTCATTTGCTAATTTTAAAGTAAAATTAATCAATTAAGCAATATGGGTTAGTGTTTTTTGATTACAAATGCTGTCGTAAATTCCATCCCAGAGTTTAATTCGTAACTCTAACGCGCGTCTAGAAAAGCGAAGCGATTCTTCCCATTTACTTTCATTTCCACCACAAAGCTGATGAATCATTTCCAAAGCAAGAGGCCCGTGTTCCCCTGCATCAACTTCAATGTGACGTTCAAAATAATAAACTAAATCTTCCAGATTGTCTTCAGGAGACTTTTTTAGATTTTTGATAATCTCGATGAACATATCTGGGATCAAATCTTCTCTTCCAAAGGTGAATACTGCAGCAATAATATGTGGTCTTTTGGTTTGGACAACTTCAAAAGTAAACTTCATAAAGTCGAGTAAATGTGCTGGTAATGGAGTGTCTCCAAGGATTAAATTAATGTTTTCCCCATTTTTGAGGCGATCTAAAACATGGAACATTTCTTTTGGATTTGCACCCAAAGATTCCATGGCTTCTAAATACATTTCAAAGTGACTCATGGGTCCTCCTTTTCTATTGATATCGGATTCTTCACCCCAAACAATTTCGTTGATTAGCCTTGAAGCTGCAGGGAATCCAGAAGGTCTCCATGGAACTTCATTACAACTCAAAAGATTTTGAAGTTGTTTTAGAAGTGACATAAAGTCCCAAACAGCAAAAATGTGATGTTCCATAAAAAGACGGATGTCTGATATAGAATGGACATTAGAATAAATTTTGTGATTTTGGAGTTGCTCCCTTAACGGATAAAGTTCTTTTTCAATTCTTTCTATCATGATCAAATGCATTATATTGAATGCAAATATACCTATAAAAAAAAACTCGTGGATTTTAATTTACTCTTGCTATTCACAATTTCATCGGTTGTGCTTACCTTGTCTCCAGGACCAGATATTCTTTTTGTTTTTAGCACAAGTCTTTCAAAGGGGTGGAGAAAGGGTGTTATGGTAAGTGCTGGACTTACATCTGGATTATGGATTCATACATTGCTTGTGGTTTTAGGTGTTGGAAATTTTTTAACTCAGTATCCTCAAAGTCAAAGAGTTATAGAGTGTTTGGGAGGGATGTATTTATTGTTTTTAGCTTACAGAGTGTTGAATTCAAGTTGCAGTGAAAGTGGAGATAATAATACCTTTCCAAGATCATCAAAAAAGCAACGTTTTTTCCTTTCAGGACTCATAATGAATTTGACCAACCCTAAAGTGAGTTTGTTTTTTATAAGTTTTTTTCCAGGATTTTTATTTCATGAAAGTTGGTCATATGGTCAGCAATTTTTAGCTCTTGGAGCACTTTTCTTTTTACAGGCTTTTATTATTTTTTTTGCTGTGGCAGTATTTGCTGATGTGTTAGGGAAAAAGTTTTCACTAGAAAAGGAGAGCCTTTTTTGGAATAAATTTCAAGCAGTTGCTCTAGCAATAATTGCTTTGATTCTGTTTTACCCTTAACTTTAGTTTTTTATATTGAGTTATGGAGCCCATTAAACTAATTGAATGTCCACGTGATGCCCTTCAGGGCTTTCAGGCTCCTGTTTCAACTCAAATGAAAATTGCCTATTATCAAATGTTACTCAAAGTAGGGTATGATACTCTTGATTGTGGAAGTTTTGTAAGTCCAAAAGCCATTCCTCAAATGGCAGATACAGCTGAAGTAATTCAGACTTTGGATTGCAGCGAAACCAAAACGAAATTACTCACCATAGTCGCGAATCTTAGGGGAGCTAAAAATTGCT